>NZ_LARE01000029.1:0-37039 GCF_000980245.1 Odoribacter sp. N15.MGS-14 | reverse complement strand
TTCTTGGCGGGCGGTAGGATAGGGGTGGTGCATGCCGTCTCAATGGAAAAAATGGTGATAACGGATACATCGGTGCTGGAAGAATTGCCTTTGCCTTCCGTTCCCTCCACTTTGCGAACGGCACCGGAACGGGCGGCGTATGTGCTGACACATTTTTGGGACAGTATGGATTTCCGCGATATGCTCCATTGCCGGAATAAGGCTTTTCTGGAACAGAATTTTGTAAATTTTGTTTCCCTTTTTCCTCATGCTTCCCAGGAAGCTTGCGCTTTGGCGGTGAAGCGGTTGATGAAGGCTGCGGAGACCGATACCGTCGTTTATGCACTTTTGGCGGAGATGGCGGAAAAATATCTGTATGAGCCGGAATCACCGATGAGGTGTGAAGAGTGTTTTCAGCTGTTTTTGGAAGAAATGGTCCATACCCCCGTATTGGACGAATTTGCCAAAGTACGCCCGGTTTATTTACTCGGGATAATGAAGAAAAACTGTCCGGGTATGCGGGCTGCAGATTTTACTTACCGGCTCCCGGACGGGAAACGGCAAACACTTTACGACACACCGGGGGAATGGCTGTTGTTGTTGTTCTATGATCCCACTTGTGAACATTGTCATGAGGTGATGGCGGAATTGAAGGAAGATGATTGTCTTCAAAAACTGACAAATGCGGGACAATTGACGATTTTGGTTGTGGATGCCGGCGGTGACCGTGTGGTGTGGGAACGTATGCTTCCGGTATTGCCCGCAATCTGGCATCCCGCTTTAGGTGAGGAGCGTGTACAGGAATTGTATCCATGGCGCAGCTTGCCTGCTTTGTATCTGCTGGATCGTAATAAAAACGTACTCCTTAAAGAAACCTCTTTACAAACTATTACTGATTTCTTTTAGATCTATTTCTTAAATCACCATTTTGTGATATAACAAAGTCGTTTTTATTTTTTACTTCTGGCAGTTATATACATATTTACACTTACAAACGTACGTTTATTAGTGTAAATATGTATATAACTGCCTTACTTCTTTTAGGGTGAAGGGCATTTGTCAGAAATGAGATGCTCCGGGTCCGTTTTATTTTTTCTGTTAAAATATCGGATTTAAAAATAACAGTCTGTTCATGTTTTTTAGTTTTGATTATTTCTCGGAATAAGAGATGAAAACGTATATTTGTTGCACAAAGTAACCTAAAATAATTTATCATGGGAGAGCGGATTACTTTTCGGCGGAACGAAGGGCTTATTACAGTAAAGCCTTATTGGAGGGGAAATCCTGTGGTAAAGGGACGTTTTGTGAATCGGCAACATCGCTCTAAACAGGGGATCGGTAATGTTTTGAAATGGCGTTTTTCGCCCAATCCCCAACGTAAAGAGAAACGGAACGAAAATTGGGAACCTCAACTTTTTCCACTGCATAGCATACAAGGGATTAGCGGTGATGCGTTGGCTTGGTTAGGACATAATTCTTTCTTTATGCAGTTGGGGGGTAAACGGATCATGTTCGATCCGGTCTTTGGCAATATTCCGTTCGTCCGTCGTAAGAGTAAATTTCCTGCCGATCCGGATATTTTCAAAGAGATCGATTACTTGCTGATCAGCCATGACCATTTCGATCATATGGACAAACCCAGTATTACCCGTTTATATGAGAACAATCCCCGGATGAAAGTATTTTGTGGTCTGGGAATGAAGGATTTGATCCGGGGCTGGCTGCCCGATATTCAGGTGATAGAAGCCGGATGGTATCAGCGTTGGGAGGAAGGACGGTTGAAAATTACTTTTTTGCCTGCTCAACATTGGAGCAAACGTTCTTTAAACGACGGAGGACTGCGTTTGTGGGGAGCTTTTATGTTGCAGACCGATGACTTGTCGGTGTATTATGGGGGAGATACCGGCTATTCCTCTCATTTTACCGAAATAGAAGAATTGTTCGGTGCTCCGGATTATGCTTTACTGGGTATCGGAGCTTACAAACCCCGTTGGTTTATGCAAGCGAACCATATTTCGCCTTATGATTCCTTGACGGCTGCTTCGCAGATGAAAGCCCGGATAACGATCCCTATGCATTATGGGACATTCGATTTATCCGACGAACCCCTGAGTGACCCGCCTGCTGTATTTGCCGAAGAGGCCGGCAAAAGGAATATACAGGTAAAGATTCCGGCTTTAGGGGAAATTGTAAAGCTTCGGAAAAGATGATTTATAAATTCCTATTATATGAAAACAACTTTATTACTTATCGTATCTTTTATTTTTTTAGTTATGACAGCATGTAATTCAGAGAAAAAAGAAAGTAAAATCCAGACGAAGGATGCCTTGGAAAATATTATGGGCCGGAAAAGTGTAAGAAAATATTTACCCAAACCGGTAGAAAAGGAGAAAATTGAGGTATTATTGAAGGCAGGAATGGCTGCTCCGAGTGGTAAAGATGTCCGGCCTTGGGAATTGATCGTCATCGATGACCGGGAAGTGCTCGATTCTATGGCTGCTGTGTTGCCTTATGCCAAAATGTTGAAAGAAGCTCCGATGGCTATCGTCGTTTGTGGGGATACTACTAAATCTTCTTATTGGTATCTGGATTGTTCGGCTGTTACTCAAAATATCTTGCTGGCTGCGGAAGCGATCGGATTAGGAGCTGTCTGGACCGCTACATATCCTTATGCAGATCGCATGGAAATCGTGAAAAAATATACGGGAATCCCGGAACAAATTAATTCATTGTGTGTGATTCCCGTAGGATATCCGGCTATGCCTCATAGTCCGAAAGATAAATGGGATGCTTCGAAGGTTCATATGAATAAGTGGTAGAAGAAACGTTATCCTTATACCATTCGAATGACCTGATTTGCCAGTGATCTCGGGGTTAAAAGAAAAGATGTTTATATACATGTTTATCCTAAACCCAGGTATATTTTTTCTTTCTGTTCCGATTCCGGATTTTGTGTCGTCAGACCGGTTCGCCTGGACCGGTCCGTTAAGGCTTTCCTTCACTGACCGGCAGAAGCGACCGGATCCCCGAACACGAACACCGGAGACGGATAAGTAACGACAGAATAATTCTATGTTTATAAGTGTAAATATGTGTATCATTGCCTTATTTAAATACCCTTACCCTGTCGCATAAAGGTTTGTATTCTTTCTTTTGGGGTGGTTCCAGCGGTAAACCGAAAGGCATTTGTGCAATCAATTCCCAGGTGGCAGGTAATTTCCAGGTGGCAATAACCTCTTCGTCGATCAGAGGATTGTAATGTTGCAGGGAGGCTCCGAATCCGGCGTCCTCGAGCATAGTCCAGACGGCCAGCTGATGCATCCCTGAGGTATGCTGGGACCATTGCGGAAATTTTTCATGATATAAAGGGAAAGCTTTCTGTAAACCTTCGATTATAGCGGTGTCCTCAAAAAATAATACCGTACCGTAACCGGCTGCGAACGATTTATTGATTTTTGCTTCGGTAGAAGCATAAGCGGCTGCCGGGATCGTCTTTTTTAGCGTATTCCGGACAATGTCCCAAAGCCGTCGATGCTGTTCCCTCAATAATAGTACCATCCGTGTGGATTGGGAATTGAAAGCAGAGGGAGTATGAAGAGCGGCAAAATCTAAAATTTCCTCGATCTCAGCATCAGGAATTGTGGTTTGATTATCTATCGCGTAATAACTTCTGCGATGCTTTAAAGCTTCTTTAAGGTTCCTTTCCATGATATTTCATTTTATGTTTACATGGTATACGCAAATTTTCGTATCTTTGTGGCGACTTTTCAAAAAAATGTTAGTTATGAAGATGATGGGTAGGATAATTTATTTTGAAGGCTAGTTTATTTTTCACTTAGCTTTCGATTCCCCCTTTTTTTATCGCCTATTGCTTTTTTAGCCTATAGCCTTTAAGCTATAGCTTTTTAGTCTTTTGTTTATAGTTTTTTTATCATGGATCTTTGGAAAAAGAAATTTATTATTATATGGTCGGGACAGTTGTTTTCTATCCTGAGTAGTGCTATTGTCGGATATTCGGTCATGTTTTGGTTGAGCATAGAGACTAAAAGTGCCGAAGTGCTATCCTATGCTGTGTTGGCGACCTTATTACCTCAGGCTTTGTTAGGACCTATAGCGGGTGTATATGTCGATCGTTGGAAAAGAAAACTGACCATGATCGCTGCCGATAGTTTTGTCGCTCTATGTTCTTTGATACTGGGAGGTTTATTCTATTTCGATCAGGCTGAATTGGGATTGATTTATTTGTTGATGGCTCTGCGGAGTATCGGAAATGCTTTCCATTCACCCGCTATGCAGGCGGCTATTCCCATGTTGGCGCCCGAATCGGAATTAATGCGGATTGCCGGAGTAAATCAGGCGTTACAGTCGGTGAGTAGTATTGCCGGACCTGCCTTAGGAGCACTTTTGATCACTTCACTGAATATGACGGTGGTGATGCTGCTGGATGTTGCAGGGGCGATCATCGCTTGTACCGCTTTGGCTTTTGTTGCGATCCCTGACCCGGTCAGGACGGAAGAAAAACGGAAACCCGGAATATGGCATGAAATGGTCGAAGGCTGGAAGGAAGTACAAAAACATCGGGGATTACCCTGGTTGATGATAATTTCCGTTGCAGTTACTTTCTTTTTAATGCCGGTTGCTGTATTGTTTCCCTTGATGACGGTAACTCATTTCGGAGGAGATACTTTTCAAATGAGTCTGGTAGAAATTGTCTGGGGTACAGGTACATTGCTCGGTGGTTTGATTCTGGGAGTCTGGAAAATAAAGATCCGGCGGGTTGGGCTGATCAATAGCTCTTACCTGGCCTTGGGAAGCTATATTCTGATATCGGGATTATTGCCTTCGGATGCTTTTGTGCTGTTTGTGTGTTTAACTATTATCGGTGGATTGGCCGGTTCGTTTTACAATGGACCTTTTACTTCCGTTTTACAAACTTTTATCGATCATACTGCTTTAGGCAGGGTGTTTTCACTTTTTGGAAGTCTGAGTTTATTACCTTCTATGATAGGTATTTTGTTGACCGGTTATATCGCCGATACGATAGGGGTAAGTAATGCGTTCTGGATTTCCGGATGTATCATTTTATCCCTGGGGGTGATTTCATTTTTCATCCCTTCAGTAATGAAACTGGAAAAACGGAGTGGCGAAGATCGTTTTTAGCACTAAAATATCGGATTTGTACGGATACAATTCGGGAAATCCGGTATCTTTGCAGGAAAGGTTTTGGTTGTTTGGAGTTCCTCTGTCATTGTAAAGAGAAAGGGAGCTTCTGTCGGAAGAAAATCCGAAGGATTTGCTGTTGAAGATTTCATCTAAAATCGAAGATGAGATAATATGTCGAACAGAAGGATAAATTTTCTCGGCAGGAACGGGGTGAGTCTCGGCAAACCGGAAGTTTTTAAACAATCATAAACTGTGTTTTAATGGTTTTCCGTTCAGGAATGAAAATGATTTGAAATAAAACCTATGCAATCGAATAAGACAACTGCCTCGCTACTACAACCGGACTTGTTTCCGGATTTTCGGACCGCTTCTTTCAGTCCTCCGAAACATTCCAGGGACTTGTGTATTCCTCAACGGAAATGGGAATTTTTATGCCATACTTTGTATCTGGGGAAATATCCTTTTCTGTTGGGGCCGAAAGGATGTGGTAAATCATCGGTGGTGATGGAATTGGCCGATGCTATGGAAATGGATTATTTCGGTTTCGATATGGGGCAGGCATTTAAGCCGAAGAAAATGTTTGTCGGTGGGTTGGTTATCGGGGATGAAGGGAAAACCCTGGCGGTCCGTTCCGAATTTTTCAAGGCTTTCACTTCCGATAGGCCTACGTTGATCTTCCTGGACGAGCTGACCCGTATCCCGATGGTGGCTGCTAATTTTCTGATGACGATTCTGGACCGGCGACAGTCGTATCTGTATGACGAGGATTCGGGTGTTCGCTATAATAAAGGCACGAATGTACAATTCATCGCTGCCGGTAACACCGGGTTTGCTTATGTTTCTACCCAACGGCTGGACTCTGCTTTCGAAGATCGGTTTATCAAGGTACAATTGGATTACCTGACTCCCGAGGAGGAAGCGGCATTGATGATGCAGCGTTATCCTTTGGTAAAAGCTTCTGCAGCGGCTCAACTGGCAGAGATAGCCCGTTTATTGCGACAGGCCGAACAAAAAGAGGCTCTTACCGTGTCGTTGTCCACCCGGCAGGTTTTGGATGCCGCAGCCTATTTGCAGTTGGGCTATTCTGTCCGCGAGGTGGTCGAAGAGGTTATTCTGACCAATTATGTGATTGCCGGTGAGCAGTTAGTGGCCCGCTCGTTAGTACAGATGGTATGACCCGCGAAGAGATCGAATCGGTGTATAGCCGGGATGTTTTGGACCGGAATTGGTGGGGAAATTTCCCGGAACCGTTGGATTTATTGGGAAAAGATTTTCCGAAGACGGCCGATATCTATCGATTGATGCCGGTATGTGCCCGCATTGCCTTGCATATGGGAGGTGAATTGCCACGGATTATTTTTTCGAAAGAGGGGGGAGCCAGGATGGATTTCAATTCCGTGGTGATGAATCCCGAGATTCTTTCGTTGAAAGTGAGTGAACAGGTTCGGGCAGAAGTTTTTTTCGGCCAATATATTCATCAGGTCGGGCATATTTGTTATAGCCGGGGAGTATACGAAAAATACCGCTGTACACTTCAGCAAAAATATTTTATCCATCTGATAGAAGATCGTCGGATAGAAGGGAGGATTGCCCGGGTATATCCGGGATATTATTATTATCTGAACGCTGCCCGCCGGATGCAGTTTACACTGGCCTTACTGAGGGCTGAACAGGAATTGAAGTTTACCGATTTGGACGATGTGCGCTATAACTATCTGGCTACCCGGGTCCTTTTTCCTGAATTGCTGGAATATGAAGTGTTTAAAACCCGTTTGCTTCCTCACCGGAGCCGGTTGGGATGGATCGACGGCCTATTGGATACGATTACGGATTATGCTTCCCTGGAACCACGACAAGTGGTGGAGCTGGCACAACAAATCAGTGCCCGTTTTATAACTAAGGACGAGGAGTTACCGCCGATGTTCAATTATTATTCCAGGGTAATGATGAATCTGCCTCTGGAAGTGGAAGGAGCTCCGGTGGATATCGATGTCAAGATCCTCGACGATCTGTTTTTGGATTTGAGTAAATCGCTGGATTTGGTGCCTTGGGCCGATATCGAAGAAGATACGAAAGGAGCTTTGAAACGGGCCGGAAGTCCTGTTGCAGAACGCTATCGGGAACTGGATGCCTCTTGTGGGGTTGTAGATCCGGTCTTGATGCGGAGAGCAAGGGAATTAGCCGCTAAAATCCGGCTGAACTTTCTGACCTTTCAGGCAAAGATGAATAAAGCTTGTGTTTTTTATGAGCAGGAGAGCGGGGATTTGGATGAAGACGAATTGTATCAGGTGCATTTGAATCCTCATATTTTTATCGAGGAGTTGCCTGCCCCTTCGGCTTTGCTGGAAGTGGTGATTATGCTCGATTTATCGGGATCGATGACCGATGAAAATAAACTGGAATTGCAGTTGGTGTTATCGGTCGCTCTGGCGCTTGCTTTCGAAGCCAATCCGGATATCCGATTTTCTATTTATGGTCACCGGGTAAAGCAGGAAAGGGTTGAAATCGTCCGGTTTCATGAACCTGGGAAACGTCTGGAGATCAAAAAGCTTTTTTCTCAAGAGGGAATGTATGTCAATGCCGATGGATTCGCTATCCATTATGCTACGCAGAAATTCCGGACTACCACACAGAATAAATTACTGTTTATGATTTCCGACGGCACACCGACAGCTGCTGCCGGTAAGACCGATCCGCGGGTGCATGTCCGGGAAATGGTCCGGGAGGCCCAACGGAATGGAATCACTGTACTTTCTATCGGGATTTCGAATTTTAACCAGTCGGATATGTACGACGAATTTATTCCCTACTCCGGACCGGAAGTCACCACCCGGCTCGTCCAATGGTTAAGGCGGAAATTTGCCCATATTGCCGATGGGGCGACCTTTTAACCCGTCGTTTGTCGTTATTCGGTGACCGAATCCTTATAAAAACAGTAAAATTTGAAACTTAGAAAGGGTTTTTCCGATCTTTTTACTTTTAATCTTTTACTTTTTACATTAAATCGTTATTTTTGGAATCGTTTGAGAAAAGGAAGCATCGTTGCGCTAATTCAATTAATCATCATAATACAAACTTATGGAACAAGAAGAACAAAAGCTAAATTCGTTGCCCGATAACGCCTATCGGGAGTTGAAGCCTGGCGAAGTGTATAAACCGATTATGCCGGCTAATTCGAAACCCCGGGAAGTAACGACTTACTCGGTGGTTTTCGGTATTATTATGGCTATCGTCTTTTCGGCAGCTGCAGCTTATCTGGGACTGAAGGTGGGACAGGTGTTCGAGGCTGCTATCCCGATCGCTATTATCGCGGTTGGATGCGGAAATCTGATGAAAAAGAATAATATGCTCGGACAGAATGTGATCATTCAATCTATCGGGGCTAGCTCGGGAGTGATCGTTGCCGGAGCGATCTTTACATTACCTGCTTTGTATATTCTTGGTCTGGATGCTAAATTTTATCAGATTTTTTTATCCTCTTTACTCGGAGGATTGTTGGGTATTCTGATGCTGATCCCTTTCCGTAAATATTTTGTAAAAGATATGCACGGGAAATACCCTTTCCCGGAAGCTACGGCGACGACCGAGGTGCTGGTTTCGGGTGAAAAAAAGGGAAACCAGGCGAAATTATTGGCGGTGAGTGGATTGGTCGGTGGATTATATGACTTTTTTATCAGTACTTTCGGTTGGTGGACAGAGACCATCTCCACCCGGATCATGGGTTGGGGAGAGATGCTGGCTGAAAAAACGAAGCTGGTATTTAAAGTGAATACAGGGGCTGCAGTGTTAGGCCTGGGATATATTGTCGGATTGAAATATGCCGCTATTATCTGTGCCGGTTCGTTTACCGTGTGGTTTGTGCTGATCCCGTTTCTGAGTTATTTTGCAGATGGCCAGACTGTTGCTGTAGGAGAAGGGGTTTCTATGCTGATCCGGGACATGTCGCCCGAACAGTTATTTACGAATTATGCCCGTCATATCGGTATCGGTGGTATCGCTATGGCCGGTATCGTCGGCATTATCCGTTCGTCGGGTATTATCAAACAAGCCTTAGGCCTGGCGGTAAAGGAATTGGGGGGAAAGAAGGGAAGTGAAGAAGTCGCAGAACGTACACAACATGATCTTTCGATGAAGTTTATTCTGATCGGTTTGCTGGCGACTTTGATTACCACTTTCATTTTCTTCCAGTTCGGTGTATTGGGTAATCTCTTCCAGACCATTGTCGCCATACTGATTGTGTTTATTATTTCTTTCCTGTTTACTACGGTGGCTGCTAATGCTATCGCTATCGTGGGGACGAATCCGGTATCGGGAATGACTTTGATGACATTGATCCTGGCTTCGCTGGTTTTGGTGAGTGCCGGGTTGAGCGGGACAAACGGCATGATGGCTGCCATGGTCATCGGTGGCGTGGTTTGTACTGCTTTGTCTATGGCCGGAGGTTTTATTACCGACTTGAAAATCGGTTATTGGATCGGTACGACTCCCGCAAAACAGGAGCGGTGGAAATTTCTGGGAACCGTTGTTTCTGCCGCTACGGTGGCCGGAGTAATGATGATCCTGAATCAGACTTACGGATTTGTAGGTGAAAATGCTTTGGTGGCTCCCCAGGCGAATGCGATGGCTGCTGTTATCAAACCTTTGATGGAAGGAGGAGCGACTCCCTGGATGCTGTATTTTGCCGGTGCCGCACTCGCATTGATTCTGACCATGATCGGGGTACCTGCCCTGGCTTTTGCCCTGGGAATGTTTATTCCGTTGGATCTGAATACGCCTTTATTGATCGGAGGGCTGGTCAGTTGGTATGTATCTACCCGTAGTAAAGATGAAAAAGTAAATAAGATGCGCCGTGAACGCGGTACACTGATCGCTTCCGGGTTTATAGCAGGGGGAGCCCTGATGGGAGTTATCAGTGCCGTATTGAAATATGCCGGAGCAGATTGGTATGCTACCTGGAGCGGGGCAGAATGGCTGGCCGTTGTCATGTATGTCGTTATTATCGGTTACTTTATCTGGGATTCGTTGAGAGCCAAAGAAGAGTAAACCGGAGAGGAACCCGATAAACGAAAAATCGTAAATCGTAAATCTAAAATATAAATCATAAAGATATGGAATTAAAAGAGCGTTTTTTGAAATATGTCGGATTCGATACCCAGAGTGATCCGGAGAGTGAAACCTATCCGTCGACTGCGAAACAATTGATTCTGCTGAATTATCTGGCCGAAGAGATGAAAGAGCTGGGGTTGGAGGATGTGGAAGTCGATGCCAATGGTTATGCGATGGGTACTATTCCGGCAACTCCCGGGTATGAAGACCGGCCGGTGATCGGTTTTATCTCGCATGTCGATACGAGTCCCGATATGAGTGGGGCCGATATCCATCCCCGTATCATTGAAAATTACGATGGGGGAGATATCTGTCTGAACGAGCAATTGACGATGACGCTGGCAGATTTTCCGGAGTTGGCTTTCTTCAAGGGGCATACCTTGATCACAACCGACGGTACGACGCTGTTGGGAGCCGACGATAAAGCAGGGGTGGCAGAGATCATGACCGCTGCCGAATATCTGATGAAGCATCCAGAAGTGAAACACGGCAGAATCCGGATCGGCTTTACGCCCGACGAAGAAATCGGAAAAGGGGTAGACTTTTTTGATGTAAAACATTTCGGTGCCACCTTTGCTTATACCGTAGACGGAGGCTTTGAAGGAGAGCTGGAATATGAGAATTTCAATGCTGCCAGTGCCCGGATCGAAGTACAAGGACGCAACATTCATCCGGGTTATGCGAAGGATAAGATGATCAATGCTTTGCAGGTGGTCAACGAATTGAATAACTTATTGCCTCCTTGTCAGCGGCCCGAACATACGGAAGGTTACGAAGGTTTTTATCATCTGATCAGTATCAGGGGAGAAGTAGAAAATGCTTCCAGTGAATATATCATCCGGGACCATTCGCGGGTGAAGTTTGAAGAGAAAAAACGTTACCTTCAGGCTGCTACCGCTCTGTTGACCGGGAAGTACGGAGAAGGGGTGATCAAACTAACCCTGAAAGATCAGTATTATAATATGCGTGAAATGGTCGAACCTTATCCTGAAGTAATCGATAAAGCTTTCCAGGCGATGGAAAAGGCCGGTGTTACTCCGATCGTTCGTCCTATCCGCGGCGGTACGGATGGTGCCCGTTTGTCCTATATGGGGCTGCCTTGTCCGAACTTATTTACAGGAGGTATGAATTTCCATGGAAAATATGAATATTGCTCGCTGAATACAATGCAAAAAGCGATGCAGACGATTTTGAATCTGATCGAATTGTGGGGTAAATAATACCCGGATTCTTTGTTGAACAGCCTGCCGCATGAAGGAGAGCGTACCCATCCGGCAGGCTGTGTGTTATACGGTTATTTTTTTAGCTGGGTTTCCAGGTAGTTTTGTAGAATCCGGGCATGGTTGTGAACAGGATCTTTCGAAGCATATAACAAGGTTACTACCGGATAAGTCCCGATTCTGGAAAGAAAATCTTTAACGGCTTGCGAGTGCTCCAACTCTTCTTTATACATCGAAGTAAATTCTTCCCAATGTCGGGAGATATCGTCATGAAACCAGGTTCTTAAACCGGGAGAGGGAGTGATTTCTTTAGCCCATTCATCGTAGGATAAACATGCTTTTTTTATCCCTCTGGGCCAGAGCCTGTCGACTAATACCCGGTAACCGTCCCCCGGTTCCGGATCGTCATATACCCGTTTTATTTTGATTTGTATCATGTTTTTTTACTGTTTTACTGATTGGAACCGAAAAAGTTATCATTAAAACGTAGGTATATTTTTTCTTTCTATTCCGATTCCGGGTTTTATCCCGTCAGACCGGTTCGCCTGGAACGGTCCGGTAAGGCTTTCCTTCACTGACCGGCGGAAGCGACCGGGTCGCCAATTCCGATCACCGAAGACGAATATAAGTAACGACAGAATAATTCTACCTATAACTTGGCCCTTATCATCGTTCCAATAAACAAATACCTTCCGTCTGCTATCGGTAGGGAAGGTATGCGATTGTACAAAAGCTTGTCCTGTGGGCTGAGGGAGGCCGGACACTGGCAGGTGGCATCGGAATGGGAGAAGCATATTTTACTACTGTAACCGTTTCAACTGAAAAAGGGTGCACTTCATTGAAGCACACCCTTGATTTATTACGGTAAACTCTTGTTTTATCCGAGGAAAGAGAGCAGGATACCGGCTGCAACAGCAGAACCGATAACTCCGGCTACATTGGGACCCATGGCATGCATCAGCAAGAAGTTGCCAGGATTGGCTTCCTGACCTACAGTCTGAGATACACGGGCTGCCATCGGAACGGCCGATACACCGGCAGAACCGATCAGCGGGTTGATCTTATTCTTGGTAAACAAGTTCATGAATTTAGCCAGCAATACTCCTCCGGCACTTCCCAAAGCGAAAGCCAGGATTCCGATTACCAGGATGGCCAGAGTTTGGTAGTTCAGGAAAGCTGTTGCGGTAGTTGTCGCTCCAACCGAAACACCCAGAAAGATGGTGGTAATATTCATCAGTTCGTTCTGAACAGTCTTACTCAGACGTTCTACAACTCCACTTTCACGCATCAGGTTACCTAACATCAAACAACCGATCAGCGGAGCGGCAGAAGGTAACAATAAAGATACAAAAACAGTAACGATGATCGGGAATATGATTTTTTCTGTTTTAGATACTTTACGCAATTGCTTCATGACGATCTCGCGCTCTTTCTGAGTAGTCAGCATTTTCATAATAGGCGGTTGGATGACCGGTACCAAAGCCATATAGGAATAGGCAGCCACGGCGATCGGGCCTAATAAATTGGGTGCTAACTTAGAAGTCAGATAAATGGCGGTCGGGCCGTCGGCTCCACCGATAATACCGATCGAACCGGCTTCGGCATAGTTGAATCCGAGAACCAAAGCTCCCAGGAAAGTTGCGAAGATACCGATCTGGGCAGCTGCTCCCAATAGGAAACTTTTCGGATTGGCTAACAGCGGACCGAAATCGGTCATTGCTCCTACACCGATGAAAATGATACAGGGATAGATACCCAGTTTCACTCCGAGGTAGATGTAATCCAGCAATCCGACGTTATTGGCATTTGCAAAATCCGGCCAGTGAATGTGTCCTCCTTCGAATAGTTCCGGATGATACAATCCGGCTCCCGGCAGATTGGTCAGCAACATACCGAAAGCGATAGGCAGCAATAACAGAGGCTCGAACTTTTTAACGATAGCCAGATAGAATAATAAACAAGCGACAGCTATCATCACCAAACACAACCAGTTGCCGTCGACAAGACGGGCAAATCCGGTGTCGTTCAGGAATTTACTGATGCTTTCTCCTAAACTGACTTCTTCGGCACTGGCGATAAAGGGCGTAATAGTCAGGCCCAGAAAGGCAACCAGCCGAAAGAGATATTTTTTCATTTGTTTCATTACTAACGATTTTACAATGAATTACTGCAGATCAACCAGTTTATCGTCCTGTACGACCGTCTGTCCGACAGTGACATGGATGGCTTTCACTTGTCCGTCCTTGTTAGCCATAATGTTGTTTTCCATTTTCATGGCTTCCATGACGACTAAGGTATCTCCCCGTTTCACCTGATCACCGACTTTTACGTTGATGGTCATGATCGTTCCGGGAAGCGGAGCTTTGATACTGGTGGCACTGGATGCTGCAGCAGCCGGTGCTGAAACATGTACCTGTGGGGTACCGGGAGCTGTCGATTTGCGGATAGGAGCTGCAACCGTATTTTTGCTTTCATAGCTTACATCGTAAGATATCCCGTTTACTTCTACGTTAGCTTTATGATGATCCGTTAGATTCACTGTGACGTCGTAATTATTTCCGTCGATAGTGATTTTAAATTTATTCATATGGTCAATTTATTTACTTGATAATCGTATTTCTCATGCTGTAAATTTTGGAACTCCATGGCGAATAGCGCTTTTCTACTTCCTGAATCGTGATGACATGCGGCTCTTCATCGTGGGCATCGAAGTACAGGTGCATAGCCATGGCTATGGCTGCTTGTTCGTGAGGCGTCGGATGGGTTTCTGTCGTCCTTACGGTCGCTTCTTCAGAAGCCCCTTTCGAGTGGCCTGTGATGCCATTGATGATTTTGGTTTGCAAACCAATTACCCAAATCAAAACAATAAGCAGTAAAAATACAGTTCCGATTCCCATTCCCGTGACCAGGAGCGCATAGCCCCAGTCGATTGCTAACATGGTCATAATTATAAAGGTATATTAGAATGTTTCTTCATCGGGTTAGTGACACGCTTCGTCTGTAAAGACTGGAAGGCCCGGATCACACGGAAACGGGTGTTGCGTGGTTCGATCACATCGTCGATATAACCGTAAGAAGCTGCTTTGTAAGGATTAGCGAATGCATGATTGTATTCTTCCTCTTTCTCTGCGATAAATTTAGCTTTTGCTTCCGGATCGGTGATCGCTGCTACTTCCTTACCGTATAGTACTTCGATAGCACCTTTGGCACCCATCACGGCAATCTGGGCTGTCGGCCAGGCGTAGTTGAAGTCGCCGCGAAGTTGTTTACAGGACATCACGTCGTGTGCTCCTCCGTAGGATTTACGTAAAGTAACGGTTACTTTAGGAACGGTAGCTTCGCCGTAAGCGAACATCAATTTGGCTCCGTGGGTGATGATGCCGCCGTATTCCTGCACACGGCCCGGTAAGAATCCCGGTACGTCTACCAACGTCAGGATCGGAATATTGAAACAGTCGCAGAAGCGAACGAAACGAGCTGCTTTACGCGATGATTCGATATCGAGTACTCCGGCATAGAAACTAGGCTGGTTGGCGATAATACCCACAGAACGTCCTCCCATCCGGCAGAAACCGACGATGATATTCCGGGCATAACGTTTGTGTACTTCGAGGAATTTGCCCTGGTCTACGATTGCTTCGATTACTTCCAACATATTGTACGGCAGATTGGGATTATCCGGAATCAGGCTGTTCAATTTGTCTTCCAGACGATCGATCGGGTCGTTGCATACCATCATCGGCGCTTCTTCGAGGTTGTTGGAAGGCAGATAAGAAAGCAGATCACGGATCAGAGAAATACCTTCTTCTTCGTTTTCTACCATAAAATGAGAAACGCCCGATTTGGTCGAGTGAACTTCTGCACCTCCCAGGTCTTCTGTACTGATATCTTCGCCGGTAACGGTTTTTACCACCTTCGGTCCGGTAACGAACATGTAAGAACTCTGATCGGTCATCAGGATGAAGTCGGTCAGGGCAGGAGAGTATACGGCTCCACCGGCACAGGGGCCGAAAATAGCGGATATCTGTGGAATAACCCCGGAAGCCAGGATGTTACGCTCGAAAATTTCAGCATATCCTGCCAATGAATTTACGCCTTCCTGAATACGTGCACCACCGGAATCGTTCAGTCCGATGATCGGAGCTCCTACCGTCATCGCTTTGTCCATGACTTTGCAGATCTTCTGAGCCAACATTTCTGAAAGTGCCCCTCCGAATACGGTAAAATCCTGTGCAAATACAAATACGATACGTCCGTTGATCGTTCCTTGTCCGGTAACAACTCCGTCTCCGAGGAATTTTGTCTTTTCCATGCCGAAATTATTACACCGGTGTGTGACGAACATATCGAATTCTTCGAAGCTGTCTTCGTCCAGCAACATGGCGATTCTTTCCCGGGCTGTATATTTACCCTTTTTGTGCTGAGATTCGATCCGTTTTTCGCCTCCGCCCAATTTCGCTTGATTTCGTAAGTCGATAAGTTCTTTGACTTTATCTTGATTTGTGGCCATAAAATTTTAAATTTACTTTTAAATATCTAAAATGCCTAAGCTTTGAAAACATCGAAAGCGCCAAAAGGACACTGCTTTAAAATGCCTTTCTGACGTTTTCAATTATCTTTGACGCTTTTGACGTAATTATTTTTTACCGCAAAGTTCTGTCAGTACCCGATTGGTTGATTTCGGGTGAAGGAATCCGATTTGAAGTCCTTCTGCTCCGGTACGGGGAGCTTTGTCGATTAACTGACAACCGGCTGCTGCTGCTTCGTTTAAAGCTTCGGCTACATCTTCAACGGCAAATGCCATGTGGTGCATACCGCCACCATTTTTTTCTACAAATTTCCCGATAGGACCTTCAGGATCGGTAGATTCCAACAATTCGATTTTTGTCTGACCTACTTGAAAGAAAGCTGTTTTTACTTTCTGATCTTTTACTTCTTCTACTGCATAGCATTTCAGTCCTAATACATTTTCATAAAATGGAATAGCTTCTTCCAGACTTTTGACGGCAATACCGATGTGTTCGATATGAGTTGGTTTCATGATCAATAAATTGATTTGTTAATAAATTGTATTTTAAAATGTTTGATTTTCACCGTTTTATGTTGTATAACATATTTTTTACGCACTCAAACGTCTTTTCGAAAACGTTGTTATTGCAAAAAGCGTTCCAAAATTACGTATTGTTCTTACGATTATCAAGCAAAATCGGAAGATTATTTTCAGTTTTTCATGTTTAGAACAGTTTTAAATAACAGACGATACATTTTCAGGTTTGAGGGGATTCGAAAGGGAAAACCGAAAACTTTTCGATAGGAAAAACGTATAAAATTTGAATCTTCTTTCAAAAAAAAGAGTAGGACAAAAGACTTTTTGAAAGAAGAAATAATATTTAAATCTTCAGATTATGAACAAACAGAGATTTGCTGTCATTATTGTGGCTCTCATCGGCTTGATAGCTACTTTTTTACCTTGGTATAAAATTGTACAATTGGGAACAATATCCGGAATGTCTTCATCGGGCTGGTTTACCTTTATCATGTTTATCATAGTGATTATTCTGGCTTTGAGAAAGGATCTGCATGAAGATCTTTCGATGGGAATTTCCTGGAGCATTACGATTTGTAGTTTACTGGCATCGTTCGTCGTTTTATGGAAAATTATCGATGTCTGGTTCGCCCAGGAAGGAATGTTTAGCCTTGGTGGCGGTATGGAGGGAATATTGGGAAGTCAGGTCAGTATCGCTTACGGAGCCTGGATTGTTACTATCGCCGGGATCTGTGTCCCGTTTGCCGGTTATTTGTTCCGCAATAAATCCTTTCGGCGGGTTTGAGAGAAATTTTTTACTTTTTGCCTTTCCCCTTTTGGCTTTTTTCTTTATCTTGTGACACTTTTTAAACCGTACTTACTAAAAATTGAAAGATATGTTTGAAACAAGTGTTTACAAAAACAGACGCGCCCGTCTGAAAGAAAAAGTGAAAAGTGGTTTGGTGTTGATCCTGGGAAATGGGGAGGCCCCGGCTAATTATACGGATAATACTTATAAGTTCCGTCAGGATAGTTCGTTTCTCTATTTTTTCGGTCTGAATCAACCCGGTTTTGCAGGAGTGATCGATATCGATTCGGGAGATGAATATCTGTTCGGGAATGATGTGGATATGGATGATATTATCTGGATGGGACCTCAACCGAGTGTAAAGGATATGGCAGCCCGGGTCGGCGTGTCGAAGACCGCTCCTTTTGCCCGGCTGGCGGATTGTATGAAAACGGCGATTTCTCAGGGACGCCGGATTCATTTTTTACCTCCTTATCGTTTCAGGAATATGCTCTTGCTCGAAGAGTTGTTGGGTATCCGGCCTGCTTTGGTGAAAAATTATGCTTCGCTGGAACTGATCAAAGCTGTGGTCGATCTCCGCTCGGTAAAAGAACCTTGTGAAATCGAGGAAATCACCAAAGCTTGTAATATCGGTTACGAAATGCATACAGCTGCTATGCGGAATTGTAAACCGGGAGTCAAGGAACAATATATTGCAGGGCTGATCGAAGGAATTGCAGCTTCGTACGGAAGTATGGTGTCGTTCCCTGTGATCCTGTCGCAGAACGGTGAAACACTCCATAATCACGATCATAGCCAGATCCTTCAGGAAGGACGTATGATGCTGACGGATGCCGGAGCAGAAGAAGTGTCCCATTATTGTTCGGACTTTACCCGTACGGTTCCGGTCGGTGGGAAATTCCTGACCCGCCAGAAAGAAGTTTATAATATCGTATTGGCTGCTAATAACAAAGCGATAGAGATAGCTAAACCCGGGGTGACTTATCAATACGTGCACCTGGAGGTATGTAAGGTGCTGGCACAGGGTTTGAAAGATCTCGGCCTGATGAAAGGAGATGTAAACGAAGCGGTTGCTGCCGGGGCGCATGCCTTATTTATGCCTCACGGACTGGGACATATGATGGGATTGGATGTACATGATATGGAAGACTTGGGACAGATCTATGTGGGATATGACGATGAAACCCGGCCGATCGACCAGTTCGGAACTTCATCGTTGCGGATGGGGCGTCGGTTGCAGGAGGGATTTGTCATTACCGATGAACCGGGATGTTATTTTATTCCGGCATTGATAGACCAATGGAGAGCACAGGGGATGCATAAAGAATTCCTGAATTATGACAAGATCGAAACATTCAAGGATTTCGGAGGTATCCGTTTGGAAGATGATATCCTGATTATTCCCGGAGGTTCGCGCTTCCTGGGAGATAAACGTACTCCGATTACTGTCGAAGAAGTTGAGGAGATTATGCGTTAAGGGGTGTTTTTTTTAATCTGATATTCAAATTAGAGGTTAAATATTTTTATTTGCAAAATAATATTTAAAATCGTAAGGATGCATAGAAGTTTTTCTATGCACCTTTTTTTATGGTTTTGTGTAAATCAGATGTAAATGGAAAAATGGTAGAATTATTCTGTCGTTACTTATTCGTCTTCGGTATTCGTGTTTGGTGACCCGGTCGCTTCTGTCGGTCGTCTAGCCCTTTCTTTCACTGACCGGCGGAACTCCTCACTCCGCAAAAAACTTTACGTTACGTTTCCGTCAGACACCACCGGTCGGACGTTCAGAAAAAGCAAGACGACACTCGCCAGAGCTCCAATGGTCCCCGAACACGAATACCTTCGACTTACGTTATCACTGCCTGGCAAGCTAAACCGGACCTGAAAACCATAAATTTCAACGAAAAAAGATTTTCCGATAGAGTAACCCAATTATCCATAATCTGATAGAGATGAGCCGGTATTTTATTCTATAAAATTTTTCTAATTCTTCCTTTGCCAGGTCGTGTTAACGTGAGATGCAGGGTTTTGTGGCGGAAGACCATTGGAGCAGGAACGAGGGTCCGGTTAGGTTTTCCGAACGCCCGACCGGTGGTGTCTGACGAGCTTGCGAGGAGTTCCGCCGGTCAGTGAAGGAAAGCCTTAGCGGACCGGTCCAGGCGAACCGGTCTGACGGCATAAAACCCGGAATCGGAATAGAAAGAAAAAATAAACCTACAATTAAACGATAATATCCCGTCTGCTTATCGCCAAAAATCAAAGGGGCGGTATCCTGGGGGGCGATTTATCGAAGATGGGCTCGACTATCTTTCCGGAAGCCGCTTTGAATGGTATATTGATGACCGCTGGGGAGAACAAGTATTTAAAACGGATGAAATCGGTATCTACGGTGGTTGGGACGATTCGTTTAAGCAAACGAAATGTCGGTCCCGAGCTTATGTATGGGGAATATTCGTGGATGGAAAAGAAGTGGAACGGGGGGACACCGATGTTGATAAAAGTAGGAAACTTTTTTCTTGTAAATCTTTTCTGTGAAGGGAAAAAACACTAATTTAGGCGTCTCTTTGGGATTGAAATAAAGTAAAACATAAAATATTGAATCTATGAAGTTTGTCGTATCAAGCAATACATTGCTGACCCGTTTGCAAGCGGTAAGTAAAGTGATCGGTGGAAAGCCCGTACAACCTATTCTGGATAATATCTTGTTGGTGGCTACCGAAGGTGTCTTATATGCAACAGCATCTGATAAAGAGACGACCATGGAAGCCCGGATAGAATTGGAAAGTCTGGAAGAAGAAGGTAAAATAACGATACCTGCCAAAATATTGCTGGATATTTTGAAGGAATTTCCCGAACAACCGTTGACATTCGAAATCAATACGGAGACCAATGAGGTAAAAATTATTTCCGAGAAGGGAGAGTTTTCTGTGCCGGGAGAAAGTGCCGAAGATTATCCGATACAGGCAGCACTCAACGATAGCAGCAACGACCTGACCTCTAAATGCGGTTTGATTCTGGAAGGAATTGTGAAGACGATATTTGCAACGGCCAACGACGATCTGCGTCCGGTTATGAACTGTATCCTGATCGAAATGAACGAAGATAATTTTACCTTTGTCGCTTCGGATGCTCACAAATTAGTTCGTTACAAACGGTTCGACGCCAAAAGTGAAAACGGACAGTTCTCTTTGATTTTACCGAAGAAACCTGCCTTGATGCTGAAGAATATTCTGCCGAAAGACGACTCGGAACTGAAGATCTCTTTTAACGATAAAATGGCTTGCTTCGTATTCGGTGATTATAAAATGACTTCTACTCTGGTCGAGGGACGTTTCCCGAACTATAATTCGGTTATCCCGCAGAATAACCCGAAAAAGATTATCATTGAAAAGAAAGAGCTTTACAATTCTTTACGCCGGGTGTCTGTCATGGCCAATCAGGCTAGTAATCTGGTGAAATTCGATGTTGCAGAAGGAAAAATCGTCATTTCAGCCCAGGATATGGATTATTCGATGTCGGGACACGAAACACTGACTTGTCAGTATGAAGGCGAGAACATCGCTATCGGTTTCAAATCGCCTTTCGTCCTTGAAATTCTCTCTAATATCGAATCTGAAAATGTGGTGCTGGAGTTATCCGATCCGACTCGTCCGGGATTGTTCCTGCCGTTTGAAAACGAGGACAACGATGAAGATTTGTTGATGCTGCTGATGCCGATGATGGTGTAACGGAAAGACTTATCCGATAGAATAGTAAAGGTAAAAATGAAAGATAAAGAGTCGTTTGATTGGTTTTTATAGTAAATCGAACGGCTCTTATGATTTATGGGTAGGAAAGTGTTGCTTGTCCTTGTCCTGCTACAGAAGAGATTATAAATTTTGAAGTATATGAAACTGAATTTAGCTAATCCCATCGTTTTTTTCGATCTGGAAACCACGGGAATCAATATTGCTAAAGACCGGATCGTGGAAATTTCGGTATTGAAAGTGTATCCGAACGGTAAGGAGGAACAAAAGACCATCCGGGTGAATCCGGGAATGCATATCCCCGAAGAGGCGTCTGCTATTCATGGCATTTACGATGAAGATGTGAAAGATGCTCCGATGTTCAAGCATATTGCCCGCGAATTGGCGCATTATATCGAAGGATGTGATTTGGGAGGATATAATTCGAATCGTTTCGATATCCCCTTATTGGCAGAAGAATTTTTGCGTGCGGAGGTGGATTTCGATATGAGTAAACGGAAGTTTGTAGATGTACAAACTATTTTCCACAAAATGGAACAGCGTACCCTGTCGGCTGCCTACCATTTTTATTGTGATAAATGTCTTGAAGATGCCCATACGGCTGCAGCCGACACGATGGCTACCTATGAGGTGCTGATGGCCCAGCTGGATAGATATGGGGAAAAGCTGGAAAATAATATCGATTTCTTAAGTAAGTTTTCTACCCAAAACAAGAACGTCGACTTTGCCGGTTTTATTATTTATGACGATAAAGGGGTAGAAGTGTTTAACTTCGGTAAGAATAAAGGAGTGCCTGTAGAGAAGGTGTTGAAAGAACAACAGGGATATTATGATTGGATGATCAAAAGTGATTTCCCACTTTATACCAAAAAGGTGTTGACTAAGATTAAACTGAGAAGTTCCGGGTTAGTAAAAGGGGTGTAGCTTCCTGTAGGAACGAAACCGGAAACGGGAGATATGGGTGAACTGGTAAGGAAGGAATTAAAAAGTTTTTTTGCCTCGCTGTCAGGCTATGTGGTGTTGGTGTTTTTTCTGCTTGCTAATGGTCTGTTTTTGTGGATCATTCCGGGAGGATATCATATTCCGGCAAGTGGCCTGGCCGACATGCAGGCTTTTTTTACCCTTGCTCCGCTTTTGTACCTTTTTCTGGTTCCTGCTCTTTGTATGCGCCTATTTGCAGAAGAAAGGCGTACCGGTACGCTGGAGTTACTGCTTACCCGCCCGCTAACTACCTGGCAGATTGTCGGAGCAAAATATCTGGCCGGATTTCTGTTGGTGCTCTTTTCGATATTACCTACCCTCGTTTATCCGGTCAGTTTATGGTTTTTAGCCCAGCCGGTCGGACATATCGATGTGGGAGGAATTATAGGTTCGTATATCGGGTTGATTTTCTTATCCGGCATATATGTGGCTGCCGGGGTTTGGGCTTCGGCTTTGACCGAAAATCAGATTATTGCTTTTCTCTACACCCTGGTGGTGGCTTTTTTGTTGTATACCGGTCTCGACTTTATAGCCGGTATTCCTTTGTTTGAAGATTATCAGACTTCGATTCAGTTTTGGGGAATTCATTTTCATTATGAGCCCATGTCGCGGGGGGTCATCGCTTTTAGCGATGTCGTTTATTTTGTCTCCTTCGTTTTTCTTTTTCTGTGGGCTACCGTACGGCGGTTTCACGGAATACGGTTAGGCGGGGGCTATGTTATAATAGCTTTTGTGGTTTTGAATCTGGCTTGTACCCGGGTTTACCTGAGGGCGGATATTACCGATGATAAGCGTTATACGCTTTCCGAATCCACCTGTTCGTTGCTCCGGGGAATCGACCGGGGAGTCAGTGTAGATATTTTTTTGGGTGGAAAATTACCTGCCGGTTTGCAAAAATTGCAATATGCATTGACCAGAAATCTCGAAGAATTCCGCCGGCTTTCGGGAAATAATTTCCGTTATCAGCTGATCGATCCTACGGAAATACAGGATCCTGAAGAGAAAAAGGCTTTAGTAAAATACCTGGCAGAACGGGGAATCCTGCCGATAAATCTGAATCGCAGAAGTGAAGACGAGACTTTATCCCAGCAGATCATTTTTCCCGGATTAATCATTTACGATCAGGAAACTGAAGTAAGTGTCAATTTATTACAGAATGTGCCCAGAAATAGTGCCGACGAGAATATCAACCATTCTATCGAGGCATTGGAATATGAATTGACAAAAGCGATTCGGTTACTGATACAGAAACAAAAAAAAGTAGTCGGTTTTTTGGTAGGGCAGGGCGAATTGACTTATCCGGAAGTGATGGATATGGCGAAGACACTTTCCTATTATTATCAGGTCGATCTGGTGAGTTGTGATAGCCTGGCGACCGACTTGAAACGCTATGCTGCTTTGATTATCGCTAAACCGACGAAAGATTTTTCTGAGCGGGATAAATACGTTATCGATCAGTATCTTATGCATGGTGGACGGTTACTATGGTGCTTGGACGAAGTGGATGTAGATCACGAAGTGTTGAAAAATCAGGAGACTGTACCTGCTGTTTATCGGCCTTTGAATGTGGAAGATATGTTGTTCCGCTATGGGGTAAGGATAAATCCTGATCTGGTATTGGATGGAAATTGTGTGCTGATTCCTGTGATTACCGGGATGAACGGGACGACTCCCGACTATAGTCCGGGTTGCTGGTATTATTCGCCCTTATTACTCGCCCGCGGACAACATCCGGTAACGGCCGGATTGCAACCGGTACGGGTGGATTATGCCAACAGTATCGATACGGTGGGAAAAAACGATGGACTGAAAAAGACCGTATTGTTGTCCACTTCCTCTTATGCGGCTGTTATGAAAACTCCTTGCCCTGTATCGTTGTCGATAACCGAGGAGAAGATGACTCCCGACCGGTTCAATCGTCGGTTTGTACCGGTAGCAGTAGCTGTCGAGGGAAATTTTACTTCTCTGTTCCAGTACCGGAATCGGGAAGAAGTGGCGGGACAGCCTTTTAAAGCACAGAGCGGTTATAGTCGGGTGATCGTAGTAGCTGACGGGGAGGTGATCCGTAATCAGGTGAGAGGGGTGGGGGAAAATGCCCGGATCGTACCCTTGGGCTATGATGAGTATAGCGGACAGATGTACGGAAACCGTGATTTTATTCTCAATTGTGTCAATTGGTTGTGTGATGATGAGGGATGGATGCAGCTGAGAGGACGGAATTTGTCCTTATATCTATTGGATAAAACCCGGCTGAAAGCGGAACGTACTTCGTGGGAAATGCTGAATTTATTATTCCCTATATTTATCGTCGTTGTTGGGGGAGGAATCTTTGCCTGGGGAAGAAAATCAAGAAACCGGAAGAGGGGTTCTACCCGTTTTAACGATTTAAGATAGAAATTTCCGATGACTTCTATTCAACTTTTTTTAGTGAAAACCGTATAAAAGAACAAATGAGGTTTTTACTGGTTTTTCCCATAAAAAATATTTTTTAACTTAATAGGGGAGGGTTTGGCTTATCTTTTGATAGAAGAGAGGCGTTTTTGTGAATGAATTTAAAAAAAAGAAAATAAATCGAGAATCATGAAATTGAGATTATTTATTTTGTCGGGTTTGTGTGCTTGGATCGGTGTTTCCTGTGGAGGAAAAAAAGAAAATACCGGCCAGGAAAGTATTCGTCCGGTACGGGTGGTAAAAGTAGAATCACTGGGAGCTATGCAAAAAATGTATACCGGAGTGGTACAGGCTGAAGAATACAGTAAACTGGCATTTAAGGTTTCCGGGCCGTTGGTTGAAATGAATGTGGATGCAGGACAGAAGGTGAAGAAGGGGACAGTCATCGCTGCTGTCGATCCTTTGGATTATAATTTGCAATTCGAAGCCAATAAGGCGGCTTATGTCACCTCCAAATTGCAAATGGAACGAAATAAGAAGTTGTTGGCGATGCAGGCGATCTCTAAACAGGATTATGAAATAGCCGAAGCGAACTATGTAAAAGCCAAATCGGCCTACGAGACTTCGCAGAATACATTGGCCGATACAAAATTGAGAGCACCGTTCGACGGTTTTGTAGAACAGAAATATGTTGAAAATTATCAAAAAGTGCAGCCGGGAGAATCGATTATAAAATTGGTGAATCCGGATAAATTGGAAGTCGGTTTTATCCTTCCCGAGACTAATGTCAGGTTGACCCGTGAAAAAATGCAAGTGGCGGTCGAATTCGATACTTACAAAGGCAAATGGTTTAAGGCAGAGGTGAAAGAATTTGTGGATGCTTCTCCCGACGGGAGTGGGATACCTGTGCGACTGGCCATTACCGACAAGAGCTTTAACCGCGATGTGTATAATATTTATCCGGGTTTCTCTTGTAAAGTGATCCTGAGTATCGATAATGAGACCGGAAAAGGCTATACTGTGCCGTTAAGTGCTGTATTTAAAGATTTAAAAACTGACGAAACTTCGGTTTGGTTGTATCATACAGCCGATGAGACGGTCAAAAGACAAAAAGTCACTACCGAGCAATTGTTGGGGACAGATCGTGTTTTGGTGACCGAAGGATTGGAAGCCGACGATATTATCGTGGTTGCAGGAGTGAATTATATCGTTAATGGACAGAAAGTTGCCGTTATTGAAAATTAGAAATTAAAATTGAAACCATATTGATATGAATATAGCAAAGTATTCATTGGATAATCCGAAGGTCATCTACTTTTTTCTCTTCGTCATGTTGATCGGAGGGGTGATTTCTTTCGGTTCGCTGGGGAAAAAAGAAGATTCGCCTTTTGTGATTAAGACAGCCGTATTGATTACTCAGTATCCGGGAGCTTCTCCGAAGGAAGTGGAACAACTGATCACAGAGCCGATTGAAAGGGAGATTCAGTCTATGCGGCGTGTCTATAAGATCAAATCCGATTCATATTACGGTATGTCGAAGATCAATATCGAATTGAGTCCCGCAACTCCGCCCGAAGAAATGCCGCAAATGTGGGATGAACTCCGGCGTAAGGTATTGAATGTTCAGTCGCAATTGCCTCAAGGGGCATCCGATATTAAAGTTTCCGATGATTTTGGAGATGTTTTCGGTATCTATTTCTCTCTGACAGCCGACGAAGGATTTAGCTATCATGACCTGAGGGAATGGGGACAACGGCTGAAAACCGAGTTGGTTACGATCGAAGGTGTGCAGAAGGTGGCCCTGTTCGGAGAACAGACCGAGGTGGTCAATGTTTTTATTTCTATGTCGAAACTGGCCAATTCGGGGATCAACCTGAATTCGTTGATGCAGACCATTAAATCACAGAATTCGTTGATCAATACCGGAGAAAAGAGAGCAGGAAATATCCAGCTCAAGATTCTGGCTGAAGGAACGTACAAGAATCTGACCGATATCAAAAATCAGTTGATTTCTACCGAGACCGGGCAACAAATCCGTTTAGGAGATATTGCTGTGATTGAAAAAGGATATATGGAACCGCCCAGTACCCTGATCCGGGTAAATGGCAGGAAAGGGATCGGTATCGGAGTTTCTACGGCACCCGACTATGATGTGGTGAAGGCCGGAGAGGCTGTGCGGTTGAAGTTGGCACAACTGGAAGAACAAATGCCGGTAGGGATCGAAATGGTGACGCTGTACCCCGAGGATCAGATCGCCCGGGAGGCGAACAACGGCTTTATCCTGAATCTGATCGAGTCGGTGGTGATCGTGATTTTTATCATTCTTATCGTCATGGGAGTCCGGGCCGGTATTCTGATCGGTAGTTCGTTGATATTTTGTATCGGAGGAACACTGTTGATCATGCAGTTTATGGGAGTAGGATTGAATAGAACTTCCTTGGCTGCTTTTATTATAGCCATGGGGATGTTGGTGGATAATGCTATCGTGGTCACCGATAATGCACAAATAGCGATCAAGCGGGGAATACGCCGCCGGCAAGCCTTGATAGACGGGGCTACTACGCCTCAATGGGGATTGCTGGGGGCTACGATGATCGCCGTATTCTCTTTTCTGCCTTTATATCTGGCGCAATCTTCCGTAGCGGAAATGATCAAACCTTTGTTTATTGTGTTGGCCGTTTCTTTGTTACTTAGTTGGGTGCTGGCGTTGGCTCAGACAACTGTTTTCGGAAATTTCATTTTGAAAGAAGGTTCCGGTGAGACTGGAAAAGATCCGTACGATACTCCTTTTTACCATAAATTCGGTAAATTCCTGCGTTTGCTGATCCGCTTCAAGGGGACGACGATGTTAGTGATGGTGGGGTTATTTATGCTGGCGATGACGATTATGGGGTTGATGCCCCAGAATTTCTTCCCTAATATGGATAAACCCTATTTAAGGGCCGATTGCTTTTTACCTGAAGGATACAGTATCCGGGAGACAGAAAAAGAAATGGGAAAGATCGAAGAGTTTTTGTTACAACAGGAAGAAGTCGTGAATGTATCGGCTACATACGGAAGCTCACCACTTCGTTACTATCTGGCCAGTACTTCTTTCGGTCCGAAATCTAATTTCGGTAATTTCCTGGTCGAAGTAAAAGATAAAAAATATACGGCTCAGGTAGAAGAACGCCTGAATAAATATGTCCGTGAAAACTATCCGGATATCCTGATCCGTTCCTCTTTATTTAAGCTTTCGCCGGCAGTGGAAGCGAATATTGAATTCGGTTTTATCGGAGAGAATATCGATACGCTTACGATGTTGACGGAGAAGGCAATGAGTATCATGCACGAATGTGATATGGTTACCGATATCAAAAATAGCTGGGGAAATAAAGTACCTGTCTGGGAGCCGGCTTATTCGCAGGAACGGGGACAACGGCTGGGGATTACCCGGCAGGCAGTGGCCTATGCCCTGAAAATTGCAACCAACGGTTTGCCTTTGGGCGATTATCGGGAGAAGGATTTGTTTATGCCTATTTTGCTGAAAGAGGAAAATATCGAATCGTCGAATATCGATAATATGAAGACCTTACCTGTATTTTCCCAGTCGGGATATGCCGTCCCTTTGGCTCAGGTGGTGGACAGCTTTGCCTTCGGATATAATTACAACGTAATTAAGCGTTATAACCGCGATAAGGTGATGATGGCACAATGTGACTCCAAACGTGGAGCCAATACGATGGCAGCTTTTGCGCAGGTAAAAAAAGCGATTACCGAGGGTATGGATATCCCTCAGGGTTACCGGATGCAGGTCTTCGGGGAAAACGAAACTCAGGAAGAGTCGAATTCGGCTATGGCTGCCAATTTACCGTTGACCTTTATCCTGATGTTCATCGTGTTGTTGTTTTTGTTTAAAACTTATCGTAAACCGACGATCATTTTGTTGATGGTGCCCCTGATCTTTATCGGAGTTGTCTTCGGATTGGCTGTAACCGGGAAAATGCTCGATTTCTTTGCAATCCTGGGGGTACTGGGGTTGATCGGTATGAATATCAAGAATGCTATTGTGCTGGTAGACCAGATCGGTATTGAAGAAGAGAAAGGTACTCCCCGGCTGGAAGCTATTATCGAAGCTACAAAGTCGAGAATTGTGCCGGTAGCGATGGCTTCGGGGACGACGATACTCGGTATGCTGCCTTTGCTGTTCGATGCTATGTTCGGCGGAATGGCCGCTTGTATCATGGGAGGATTATTGGTGGCCAGTCTGTTGACTATTTTTGTTTTACCTGTTACCTATAGTTTGTTGTTCCGGGTGAAAGTGACAGATAACCCTGAGGTAAGAATGAATGAGGAATAATAAAAAGAAAGGATAAAAATAAACGGAATGAAAAAAATATATTTAATCGTCGGAGCAATACTTTGGGGTGGAATAGTTGACGCCCAGACGTTGTCGGTGGAACAATACCGGCAAAAGGTGTTGGAATATAATCAGGATATCCAAAAGTCCCAACAGGCTGTAAACGGGGCTTTATATTCCCTGAAAGGAATTAAAACGGGCTTTTTTCCGAAATTGGATATTACCGGAAACTATTCCTATCAGTTGGAGAAGGTGGAGTTCTTGCCCGGAACCGACCTGAAACACGATAATTATGGAGTAGAAGCCGGATTGGTACAGAATGTCTATTCCGGGAGCGCTGTCCGGAAACAATATGATGTAGCTAAATTGCAACATGCTATTGCTCAGTTGTCGGTAGAACATACAGTGGATAACATGATTTATGCCGCCGATGTCAGCTATTGGTCGGTGGCCGCAAACCGCAATCTGTACGAGCTTTCGGAACAATTCGTTCAGATTGTAAGGGAATTGTATGAGATTGTAAATAAACGGTTTGAAGAAGGAGCTATCAGTAAAACAGATGTATTGATGGTGCAGAATCGTTTGAAAGAAGCTGAACTACAATTGAATACGAATTCGACGAATTATAAGACAGCACTGCAATCTTTGAATATTATGATGGGAGTGGAGCCGGATGCTGCTGTAGTTTTGACCGATTCTATTCAAAAAGTGCTTTGGGTTCCTAAGCAGGAAGGGTTGAATAAGGCCCTGGAAAGAAGAGCCGACTATCAATCTGCCATTATGGGGATAGAGATGGCGAAATTGCAGACCGATATGGCCCGTTCGAAGTATTTGCCCCAATTGGCTGTCGGTATAAAAGAAAAATACGGAACGACTTTGTTGAATGTGGACGGAAAGGCTCAATGGGCGACTACGGCTTATGCACAAATCAATATACCGGTGTTCCATTGGGGAGAAATGCGGCAGAATGTGAGATTGAGCCGGACCCAGGAATGGACCAAAGAACTGGAAAGAAGCCAGCTCAAGGACCAGGTAAGTAAAGAGCTGAATAATGCCTGGGTGAATGTGATCGAAATATCCAAAAAGCTGGAGATCGTATATTCTTCTCTCGATATAGCAAAGGACAACCTGATGTTGAATACGTTTAGTTATAATGAAGGGAAACTGCCGATTATCGATGTGTTGTCGGCCCAGGTGAGCTGGTTACAGGCGTACACCAATGTGGTTTCTGTCAACTATCAATATAAAGTAGCCTTGGCCGAGTATGCCAAAGCTTTGGGGGGAACGGACCGTTGAGTCTGTCAGGAATAACGGCGCGGATACCGGAAGACGATAGCCGATAGGGCACATATCCCGATCAGCATCGGATAGTACAGGTATTGAATGATGGAAAGCGGGGAGATGGAGGCCAGACCTGCAGCGATCAGCATTTGAGCTCCATAGGGTATGATTCCCTGGATAAAACAAGAAAATGTATCTAATATGCTGGCAGATTTGCGGCAGTCGATGCCGAATCTGTCAGCTATATTTTTAGCTATAGGACCGATGGTGATGACAGCGATCGTGTTGTTGGCCGTACAAAGATTGGCCAGACAGACTAAACCGGCGATACTCAGCTCTCCGGCACGTTTGGAATTGACATGTCGGGTGAGTTTGACGATGATGTAATCGATCCCTCCGTTGTATCGGATCATTTCGAGCATACCTCCGGCCAATAAAGTGATAATGATCAATTCCCCCATGCCTGTGATACCTGCTCCCATAGCACCGAACCAGCCGAACAAATCGAAACCGGAAGAGAGTATACCGATAAGCCCGGAAGTTAATATCCCCAGAAATAATACGAGCATGACATTTATGCCGGCTAAAGCAGTTGCGAGAACGATGAGATAAGGGATAACCTTGATCCATTCGACGGCTTCGATCTGCGTGGGGGTATGGATGTGCATGCCGGCAAAGACATAATAAAAGAGCAATAGGATGGCTGCCGGCATGACAATTAAACTATTGACCTTGAATTTATCTCTCATTTCACACCCTTGAGTTTTGGTGGCTGCAATGGTAGTGTCAGAGATAAACGAAAGATTATCTCCGAAGAAGGCCCCTCCGACGACAATAGCTACCATATAGGCTAGTTCTACACCGGTTTTATCGGCGATTCCTACAGCAACAGGAGTGAGGGCTACGATCGTTCCGACGGAGGTCCCGACCGATAAAGAAATAAAACAAGCGGCGATAAAGATACCGGCCAAAAGCAGGTTGTCCGGAAGAATGTGTAAAGTCAGATTGACCGTGGCGTCTATGGCTCCCATCGCTTTGGCCGATTGGGCGAAGGCTCCCGCCAGAATAAATATCCAGATCATCAAAAGGATATTTTTATCCGAAGCACCTCCGGAGAAATGAGCAATCCTTTCACTCAGACCGAGATGACGGGTCATGGCGATAGCTGCGATGGAAGAGATCACGAAAGCGACAGTGATCGGTACTTTATAAAAATCATCGGCGATAAGAGAAGTGACCAGGTAGACTCCCAGAAATATAAATAAAGGACTTAAAGCCAGTAAAGAAGGTTGCTGCGTGTATTGCTTCATGTATTTTTATATTTTCAGCGTGCAAAGTTAACGGATTAATTGAAAAATCAATTCGAAATATCGTTATCGGAATGTGCCTGACCACTTTTGTGAGAATCCGTGTTTTTAGCAGCAATATAAAATCCCTTGCCAGGGGTCCATTCCACGCAGAAGAGCGAATCGATATCTTCGTATCCCAGTTTTTTTAATTGAGCCAGTAGCCAGGTTTCCTTTTTTCCGGCATTATCCAGTGAACTTTGCAGGATTGATCCATTATTGACAAAAAGATAAGATTCGGAAATATTTCGTTTCAGTGAAACGGTGAGCTTGCCGTTTGTCTCGAAGCGGGCATCGTCTACATCGAACATCGAGAATATACCCACTTCCCGCAACATGGTCCGGAATTGTTCCATTTCCAGACCGTTACGTTTGAATTCTTTGAGATTGATTTGTCCGTTCCTGACGATCATAACCGTATCTCCTTTGACTAAACGCCTGATCAGACTGAAACGCAGCAAGTAGCGGATAGTCATATTGACGATTGTCCAGGTTCCGAGCGCAAAGATCATATACCATACCGACAAGTCCGGATTATAAATCACGCCTCCGATCAGAGCTCCTAAAACAAATGCATTGACCGAGTCGAGGGGAGTGAGCTGGGCCATTTGTGTCTTGCCTGAGATGCGGAGAAAAAAGATCACTCCGGACATACCGATGATGATTTTGATAATAATGCTGAGGATCATAATATACCTTAATTTCATTCTGAATTAGGAGAATTACGCTTTTGCAAAAGCTTTGTTACAAATTCCCGAATTTTTAGCCGATACAGAAAGCAACCAAAAATAGATTTATTCCGTTAGTAGGTTAATAGATGAGGTTGATTAATTAAAATTTATTGGAATGAAGAAAAATATTTCAACTTGGCAGTTGGCCTTGATGACGGCAGCTGCAGTGATTAGTTTGAGAGGATTGCCGATGATGGCTCAGGAGGAGCTGACGATGTTTTTTTACATTTTCTTTGCTACTTTCCTGTTCCTGATACCGGCGGCTTTGGTCGCTGCCGAATTAGGTAGCGCTTTTGCCGACCGGGGTGGTGGAGTATATACTTGGGTGAAAGAAGCCTTTAACCGGAAAATGGGATTTACGGCGATTTTTTTGCAATGGATTCAGAATGTAGTCTGGTATCCGACAGTACTTGGATTTGCAGCCGCCTCTATCGCATATATGATCGGAAAACCCGACTTGTCGCAGAATGGCTGGTTTGTAGGGTTGTTTTCTATTGCTATGTATTGGCTGGCTACCTGGTTGACCTTTAAGGGCACCTCGATTATTTCCCGGATTACCAGCCAGGGATTTTTATTAGGAACCGTATTACCCGGAGTGGTCATTATCGTTATGGCGATTATTTGGATTGCAGGAGGTAATCCGATTGCTTTCGAACATGTCCCGGATACGGTTACTCAAGTGGTCAACGTAAATGCCGGGCATGTACATCCGCGTTTTTTCCCTCATATGACGGGGATCAGTGATATCGCTTTTTTGGCGGGTATTTTACTGTTGTTTGCCGGAGTCGAGGTACATGCCGTACATGTCCGGGAAATGAAAGAACCTCAAAAACAATTTCCTGCTGCCATGTTTTTAGCTGCCTTGATTTCTTTTGCCTTGTTCACTTTAGGTTCTCTGGCAGTAGCGATAGTTACTCCTTATGATCAGATCAACTTACAAGCCGGATTGTTCGTCAGTTTTCAGCAATTGTTCAGTCATTATCATATCGGGTGGTTGACTAATGTGATGGGATTGTTAGCGGCTTTCGGAGCTTTGGCCGGGGTTATGTCATGGATTTCCGGCCCTAGCCGTGGATTATTATGGACGGCTAACGATGGACAATTGCCTGATTTCCTGAAAAAAACCAATCGGAATGGGGTACAGACTCATATCCTTTTTATTCAGGGAGCTATTGTATCGGTTTTATCTTCCCTGTATATCATTATGGATGATGTCAGTGTGGCTTTCTTTTTGTTGAGTGCTTTGACGATCGGACTTTACCTCGTTATGTATATGATGATGTATGCTTCAGGAATAAAATTGCGGTATACTCAACCTGATCTGAAAAGAAGTTATAAAGTGCCCGGAGGTAAGATGGGCATGTGGCTGATTGCGGGAGTCGGTTTTCTGGCTGTCGCCTTTTCATTTATCGTTACCTTTTTTCCACCTTCGCAGTTGCCGGTCGGTAGTCCTGCCTTTTATACGGGGTTAGTAATTGTCGGTACGGTAGTATTTGTGGGCATTCCGATCCTTATCAGCACGGTTATGGCCAGGAGAAATCGGAAAGGACAGTAAAATTTACGGTTTTACCAACCGAGCAATTTGAGGATAAGTAATGTGTATTCCTTTCCGAGTATTTCCCGTAACCGTCTGTATGCACTTTTTTTCATTGATTTGACGGTGTTGACAGAGATATGCAGAAGATCTGCGATTTCAGTATTATTGTTGCCCTCCAAACCGAGCTGGATAATTTCCCGGGTTTGCGGGGGCAATTGGCTGATGGCGAAACTGAGTAAACGGAGTGTTTCCTGATAAGTAATTTCGTGAAGACAATTTTGCTCTTCTTCCTCTTCCCGTTGTGAAATATATTTTTGTGCGATCTGGGAATGTCGCAAATGATTAAGACAAAGGTTGTGTGCAGTCGTATAAGCGAAAGATTTGGCTTTTTCGATGGCGTAAAAATTTTCTCTCTTCTCGTATAAACGGACAAAAACATTCTGAGCTATATCCTGAGCTACAGGCTCTTCTCTTACATATTTTAAGGAGAAGAGATAGACAGGTTCATAGTAAGTATTGAAAAATAATTCAAATCTTTTATTGTTTAGAAGCATTTTATTTGCCGGTCGTTTATACTGATATTCGGAAACAAAAGTAATTTTTTTTTTTCAGATGCGCACACCCACTTGTTGATTTTAAGTGTTTCAGTATAAAATACACATAGAAATGAGAGGGTTTGAAAATAGGTATGAACTTGCACATTTGATTAGCTGCCGGCTTATGGGGACTATTACTCCGGAAGAAGAGGAACGGTTTCAGAAGTGGTGGAAAGAATCGGAATTCCATGAAAAAGAATATGAGATTATATGTAAGCGTCTGATTGTTGATTTACGGAGAACGGAGCATCCGGATTTGCATAAAGCCTGGAAAAGAGTGTGGAGCAAACTTCCCCGTACGAGGCGGCTATTCTGGTCCTGGCATTCGGGGGCTGCTGTTTGTGCCGGAGTGATTCTGCTCCTGGGATTGGGGTGGATATTTCTACCGGCTGATGATTTGAATATATCTCGGTCGGGGAATGACCGGAGTGCGGGGACTGTGTTGATTCTCGGTAATGGAGAATTAATTGATTTGGGAAAGAGACAGGAAAGGGTGGTCGATGCTGGAAAGGGAACGAAAATCAGGATAGAAGAGAACGTCGTGAGTTACCAGACAGAGGAACAAGAAGAAGTTCCGGTACAGGAAATGAATACGGTACGGGTCCCCCGGGGAAGTGAATACCGGCTGATACTGTCGGATGGAACGAAAGTATGGCTGAATGCTGAGTCGCAGCTGATTTATCCGGTCCGTTTCACAGGAGAAAACCGGGAAGTAATCATGAAAGGGGAGGCATGTTTTGAAGTGGCGAAAAAAGAAAAACAGCCGTTTGTCGTGAAAGTGGATGAAATAGAAGTGTTAGTGACGGGGACTTTATTCAATGTGGAGGCTTATCCCGAAACTAAAGAGGTAAAGATGACTTTGGTCGAAGGGCGGGTCGAGGTGAAGACAGAAGAGCACCGGCAACTGTTGAGCCCGGATGAACAGGCTCTTGTAGATAAGCAGGAAGGACAAATCCGGGTGAGAAAAGTGGTTGCTGAAGAGTATATCGGCTGGACCAGGGGAGAATTCCGTTTTACGCGGACAAGGCTGGAAGAAGTGATGACGAGGTTGGCACGCTGGTATGATGTAGAGGTATTTTTTGCAGTTCCGGACTTGAAGAATGCCCGTTTTACGCTGAATTTGGAACGCTATGACAATATAAATAAAATATTGTCGAAGATTGAAAAAACGGGACGTGTGCATTTCCGTATTCAGGGGCAGTGTATTATTGTGGAATAATAAAAACAGCGGAGTATAGTGGCATATACCCCGCCTTTAGTTATAAAACCCTTGCTCTACCGACATAGAGCAAAAAATTGTTATAAACTCTAACTACAAAAGTATGGAAAAAAAATCAAGAACAGGTGATTCCGTGTTCCTTAAATTACCACGGATGTTTTTAATCATGAAAACGGTATTTATCTCATTGGTGTGTACATTGAATGTACAGGCTAATGTGTTTTCCCAACACACGAAGTTCGATATCGCGATGAAAAATGTTACGGTATCGGAGGTTTTGTGTTATTTAGAAGAAATCAGCAAATACCGTTTTGTGTATGACAGCGATGCAATTGATCGCATGCAACGGGTGGATGTAGAGATGAAGGGAACGAAGTTGGAAACAGTGTTGGAAAGTATATTCGTGAAAAGTGGTTTTTCATTTGTCATAGAGGATGGGGTGGTGATCATCCGCGAGGCTGGAAAGAAACAGATAACGGCTGGAATACTCCCGCAATCCCGGAAAATTACCGGTCGGGTAAGGGATCATGGAGGCCATCCTTTACCTGGAGTGACCGTGGTTTTAAAAGGTACCTCTGTCGGAGTAGTGACGGATGTGGACGGCCACTTTAAAATGGATCTGCCGGCCGATCATGAAACGGTACTGGTGTTTTCATTTGTCGGGATGAAAACTCAGGAAGTGTATTATAAAGGGGAAAAAGAATTGAATGTAGTGATGGAAGAAGAGGTGAAGCAAATGGACGAGGTAGTTGTGACCGGAATCTTCTCAAAATCGAAAGAAAGCTATACTGGCGCTGTGTCGGTGATTACGGAAAAGGAATTGAAAAGTTTCGGTAACCGAAACATACTGACCACTTTGCGCAATATCGATCCTTCTTTCAATATCCTGGAAAGCAACGAATGGGGTTCTAACCCGAACCGTTTACCGGAAGTACAGATCCGCGGAGCAGCCAATATGCCGGATATCGACCAGTTGCAAAGCGATACAAAAGCAGAATTGAACACGCCTTTGATTATCATGGACGGTTTTGAAATAACTTTAGAACGCATGATGGATTTGGATGATAGCGAGGTGGAGACGATCACTTTGCTGAAAGACGCTTCGGCAACTGCTATTTACGGTTCTCGTGGCGCGAACGGTGTGATTGTGATCACGACAAAAGAACCCGAACCTGGAAAACTGCGGTTTGCCTATACGGGAAGCCTGAATCTCGAAGTGCCGGATTTGAGCGATTATGATGTATTGAATGCCAGGGAAAAGCTGGATCTGGAACTTCGATCTGGCTATTATGACGGTGTCAGGGCTGAATATGAAGTGCAGTTGAAACAAAAATATAATGAAATTCTGCAACAGGTGGAGAGAGGGGTAAATACCTACTGGCTGTCCAAGCCCTTGCGTGTCGACGTGGGGCATCGGCACAACATCAAGTTGGAAGGAGGAGATCCGAGTTTCCGCTATTCGGCAACAGTGCAGTATAACGACGTAGCCGGAGTTATGAAAGAATCGTTCCGCCGGACGTTCAATGGAGGGATCAACCTTTCTTACAAAACTTCCGACCTGATTTTCAGA
>NZ_LARE01000186.1:0-652 GCF_000980245.1 Odoribacter sp. N15.MGS-14 | reverse complement strand
AGATGTTTCAGTTCCCCGCGTTCGCCTGCATGATAATGCATGACCGTCATCTAGACGGCCGGGTTGCCCCATTCGGAAACCCACGGGTCAAGAGTTACTTGCACCTCGCCGTGGACTATCGCGGCTTATCGCGTCCTTCTTCGCCTCCGAGAGCCTAGGCATCCACCGCGCGCCCTTAATCGTTCACGTTCGTTAGCGTCGTGTACTTTTATAATCTACCTTGTCCCCTGTATCACCACGGGGACGGCTCTGTGTTATTCTACTACATTCTTACTTCGTGGATCAAATGATCCATTAACGTTCCAGCATGTCAAAGAACTTTATCCGTGGAGAATAAGGGAGTCGAACCCTTGACCTCCTGAATGCAAATCAGGCGCTCTAGCCAACTGAGCTAATCCCCCGGCTGTAGTCCCTCGCGGAGTTGAACCGCGGACCTCTACATTATCAGTGTAGCGCTCTAACCAACTGAGCTAAGAGACTATGGTTAACCCGCTATCGGGCAATCATGTAACGTGAAAAAACGTGAAACGGGTAGCGAGCCACATGAGCCACCGCTCCAGAAAGGAGGTGTTCCAGCCGCACCTTCCGGTACGGCTACCTTGTTACGACTTAGCCCCAGTTACCGGTATTACCCTAGCCCGTTCCTCGCGGT
>NZ_LARE01000185.1:0-654 GCF_000980245.1 Odoribacter sp. N15.MGS-14 | reverse complement strand
GGTTTGGCACCTCGATGTCGGCTCATCGCATCCTGGGGCTGAAGTAGGTCCCAAGGGTTGGGCTGTTCGCCCATTAAAGCGGTACGCGAGCTGGGTTCAGAACGTCGTGAGACAGTTCGGTCCCTATCCGGCGTGGGCGTAGGATATTTGAGAGGAGCTGTCCTTAGTACGAGAGGACCGGGATGGACTGGCCGCTGGTGTATCTGTTGCATCGCCAGATGCATGGCAGGGTAGCCAAGCCGGGAAGGGATAAACGCTGAAGGCATCTAAGCGTGAAGCCCCCCTCAAGATAAGATATCCCATAACGTCAAGTTAGTAAGACCCCTTGAAGACGACGAGGTAGATAGGGCAGAGGTGGAAGTGTGGTAACACATGGAGCTGACTGTTACTAATAGGTCGAGGGCATAACCAAAGCAGTGATAGGTTTGGATGATGATGTTGGTTTTGACTGTATGTAGTTTTGAAGGTACATGGAATATAGACAGGAATGAGAAGCAGTGCGAAAGCGCTGTTTTTTTCTTGCAAAAAAATCAAGTTTCTTGACAAAGAAAAGATTTTGCTATATGTATATATCAGATGAGGATAGTGTGTCTCACGGCAAAAATGCTGGTGGCATTCTTGAAAAAAGTATATAGAAAAGATGGGACAATAAAT
>NZ_LARE01000128.1:0-2031 GCF_000980245.1 Odoribacter sp. N15.MGS-14 | reverse complement strand
GCTGTTGGTGATGCGGGCGTAAATTTGCGTAGTTTCTATGTTTGTGTGTCCCAGCATCTTGGACACCGTTTCAATGGGTACGCCCTTTGACAGCGTGGTGGTCGTGGCGAACGTGTGCCGGGCAAGGTGGAATGTCAGGTTCTTTTTAATACCGCATATATCGGCAATCTCTTTCAAGTAGGCGTTTAGCTTCTGATTGCTGATTACGGGAAGTATCTTCCCGTCCGGCAACTTGCCCTTGTACTTCTTCAAAATCATCTTGGGAATATCCAGCAGGGGGACATTCACGTCCGTGTTGGTCTTTACCCGCTTGGTGATTATCCAAAGGTTGCCGTCAAAGGACTTTTGGATATTCTCCTGCCGCAAGTTGGCGACATCGCTGTAAGCCAGACCGCAGAAACAAGAAAAGACGAACAAGTCCCTGACGTGTTCCAGCCGTTCGGAAACCATTTTCTTTTTAAGGATGATTTTTATCTCGTCCTCCGTCAAGTAGCCCCTATCCACTTTTTCCAGCCTGATTTTGTAGCTGGCGAACGGGTCGCCCACCAGTATGCCGTTGTTGCGGGCAATGATGATGATGCGCTTGAAGAACTGCATGAACTTGGCGGTGGTGTTGTAACCGCACTTGCAGGCGGTACGCAAATACAACTCAAAATCGGTAATGAACATTGGGGTAATTTCCTTTATGGATATGTCCGATACGTTGTACTTGCTTTGGATAAATTCAGCGAGGTGGCGGCGGGTCACTTCATACTTGCGGTAGGTCGCTATCGTCTTGGATATGCCCACAAGCTGCTTCACATCGTCATTGTGCTTTTGGAACAATGAAAGGATTGTTTCGTGGCTTTCGCTGTGTCCCAAAAACTCGTTCTTCACTTTCTCGGCGGTCACGTAGTTGTCACGCCGCTGCATTTCGTGGTAAATGGTGTTCAGGGAAGAACGTATGTCGTCCAGCAGGGCGTTTATTCTTCCGGCATCCCTGCCTTTGGCTTTGCCTGCGGCAATGCTCCAGTTACCGGGCTGGATGCTCTGTTTCGTACTGAACTGGCACTGTTTGCCGTCAATGGTGATACGTGCCATAATCATAACCTCGCCGTTTTTCTTTTCAGAACCTTTCTTCAAATAAAAAAGAACCTTGAATGTCGATTTCATAACTCACTTTTTTTAGTTGCAAAATTACTTTTTACCTCTCGTTTTTGAGTTATGCAGACTATGGACTAATCAAGTCATTATCAGGTCATTTATGGACAAATCGTTACCGTTTTTGTCCGGCAGGGAATAGGTAACGATTTAGTAACGAAACTTTGTCTTTTACCGTACTTTTGAAGTCTTGGAAGCAGGACTTTCGGGCAATAAAAAAAGCCACAAATCATTGATTTGTAGCTTTTTGTCCGTTTGCTGACCATTTCTGTCCAGCACGTTCAGCGGAGAGACAGGGATTCGAACCCCGGGTACCTCGCGGTACAACGGTTTTCAAGACCGCCGCAATCGACCACTCTGCCACCTCTCCAAAACTCCTTTATCAGAAGTGCTTTCCGTTGAAAGCGGTGCAAAGGTACGAATCATTTTTAAATCTGCAAACAATCTGACACTTTTTTCGTGAATTAATCGTATTTTTGTGCCCAGTTATAAGGAATAAAGATATGATATACCCTCAAAATTTTGAGCAAAAGATAGGATTCGACCAGATAAGGCAGTTACTGAAAGACAAGTGTCTTAGCACTTTAGGCGAAGAAAAAGTTTCAGACATGGGCTTTTCCGAACAATATGAAGTAGTAGAAGAGAATTTAAACCAGGTAACCGAGTTTGTTCGCATCATTCAAGAAGAGGACGGATTTCCCGACCAATTTTTTTTCGATGTCCGCCCTTCACTGAAACGGGTACGGATAGAAGGAATGTATCTGGACGAGCAAGAACTATTCGACCTGCGCCGTTCGTTAGAAACCATCCGTGACATTGTACGCTTTCTCCATCGAAATGAAGATGAAGAAGAGAACGATACCCCCTACCCCAGCCTGAAACGACTGGCAG
>NZ_LARE01000183.1:0-666 GCF_000980245.1 Odoribacter sp. N15.MGS-14 | reverse complement strand
GATTTGTAACCTTCTGGTATTATTACTGTTCCCATTATTTTTGTCCTCCACTTTTCCAAGCATGTTATCATTTTAGTACAAAATACAATTCTTGTAAATACTGGGAAAAGATTTTTTATATCTGAGATAAAACTTGATAAACAAAAAAGAACCCTTTCGGATTCTTCTTCATGTTCTTATTAAACATGTACCTTCAAAACTACATATACAAAACCGAAACCATGCAGACACTTGCCGCTCCGCTGATTTCTCAGCTTCTGGTCAAGCCCTCGACCGATTAGTAGCAGTCAGCTCCATACATTACTGCACTTCCACCTCTGCCCTATCTACCTCGTCGTCTTCAAGGGGTCTTACTTCTTACGAATGGGATATCTCATCTTGAGGGGGGCTTCACGCTTAGATGCCTTCAGCGTTTATCCCTTCCAGGCTTGGCTACTCTGCCATGCAGTTGGCACTACAACAGATACACCAGCGGCCTGTCCATCCCGGTCCTCTCGTACTAAGGACAGCTCCTCTCAAATATCCTACGCCCACGCCGGATAGGGACCGAACTGTCTCACGACGTTCTGAACCCAGCTCGCGTACCGCTTTAATGGGCGAACAGCCCAACCCTTGGGACCTACTACAGCCCCAGGATGCGATGAGCCGACATCGAGGTGCCAAACC
>NZ_LARE01000129.1:0-2038 GCF_000980245.1 Odoribacter sp. N15.MGS-14 | reverse complement strand
ATGCCCGATTATTATCCACGCCAAACTCCTCGACTAGTGAGCTGTTACGCACTCTTTAAATGAATGGCTGCTTCCAAGCCAACATCCTAGCTGTCTTAGCAATCTGACTTCGTTAGTTCAACTTAGTGTTTATTTGGGGACCTTAGCTGATGGTCTGGATTCTTCTCCTTTAGGACATGGACCTTAGCACCCATGCCCTCACTCCTGAGATAGAACTAATGCGCATTCGGAGTTTATCAAGACTTGATAGGCGGTGAAGCCCTCGCATCTTATCAGTCGCTCTACCTCACATTAGTAACTCTCAAGGCTGCACCTAAATGCATTTCGGGGAGTACGAGCTATCTCCAAGTTTGATTAGCCTTTCACCCCCACCCTCAGGTCATCCGGAAGCTTTTCAACGCTTATCGGTTCGGTCCTCCAGTTAGTGTTACCTAACCTTCAACCTGCCCAAGGGTAGATCACTTGGTTTCGCGTCTACTCCTTCCGACTATCCGCCCTATTCAGACTCGCTTTCGCTTCGGATCCACATCTCAAGATGCTTAACCTTGCCGGAAAAAGTAACTCGTAGGTTCATTATGCAAAAGGCACGCCGTCACAGCATAAGCTGCTCCGACCGCTTGTAGGCGCATGGTTTCAGGGACTATTTCACTCTTCTATTCGAAGTGCTTTTCACCTTTCCTTCACAGTACTGGTTCGCTATCGGTCTCTCGGGAGTATTTAGCCTTACCGGATGGTCCCGGCTGATTCACGCAGAATTCCTCGTGCTCCGCGCTACTCAGGATACCACTACGCTTCGGTTACCTTAGAATACCGGGCTATCACCGTCTATGGCACGACTTTCCAGTCGTTTCTTCTCAATAACTGTCTTGCGAGAGCGTGGTCCTACAACCCCACACATGCCGTAACATGGGTGGTTTGGGCTAATCCCCGTTCGCTCGCCACTACTAGGGGAATCATTATTTATTTTCTTTTCCTGCAGGTACTAAGATGTTTCAGTTCCCTGCGTTAGCCTCCAACCAAGTTGGATGACATTCCTTCAGAATGCCGGGTTGTCCCATTCGGAAATCTTCGGATCAAAGGTCATTTGCACCTACCCGAAGCTTATCGCAGCTTATCACGTCCTTCATCGCCTCCGAGAGCCAAGGCATCCGCCATGCGCCCTTATTTACTTTCTTTTATCGCCAGGGATCATTTCCTTTGAAAAGGAGATGAACCCAATGGTTCGATATATACTTTTAGCTCTTACTAAATTTACTTTTTTCTGTACATCATGTCAAAGATCGTTTGATTACACGCAAGCATGTTAGGTTGCGGTATCGGAGTGGAGAATAACGGATTCGAACCGTTGACCCTCTGCGTGCAAGGCAGATGCTCTAGCCAGCTGAGCTAATCCCCCAATCATACAAGATAAAATATCTATCTGTTGGTAGTCCCAGGCAGAGTTGAACTGCCGACCTCTACATTATCAGTGTAGCGCTCTAACCAACTGAGCTATAGGACTAGTTCAACCGTGTCCTGTTTTAGACTCGGCTTCTGTTTTTCTCTTGTTTATCTCTATCTATATTGCTATAGATGGTTGATCTATATTCTATAAATAAACAAGTACCAGTAGTACAATTTTAGAACCAATGAACGTCGTTTTCAACATCGCTCCAGAAAGGAGGTGTTCCAGCCGCACCTTCCGGTACGGCTACCTTGTTACGACTTAGCCCCAGTCACCAGTTTTACCCTAGGGCGATCCTCGCGGTTACGCACTTCAGGTACCCCCGGCTCCCATGGCTTGACGGGCGGTGTGTACAAGGCCCGGGAACGTATTCACCGCGCCGTGGCTGATGCGCGATTACTAGCGAATCCAGCTTCACGAAGTCGGGTTGCAGACTTCGATCCGAACTGAGAGAGGCTTTTGGGATTAGCATCCTGTCACCAGGTAGCTGCCTTCTGTACCCCCCATTGTAACACGTGTGTAGCCCCGGACGTAAGGGCCGTGCTGATTTGACGTCATCCCCACCTTCCTCACATCTTACGACGGCAGTCTCTC
>NZ_LARE01000028.1:0-38428 GCF_000980245.1 Odoribacter sp. N15.MGS-14 | reverse complement strand
GTTATGCATAAAGATCCATATATTTTTGCCCAATTAGTTAAGTTCCTTGACCGAAGTAAATTCAATCGTATCGTTACAAAGTATGAAGGCGACAAGTATATCAAGAGCTATACCTGTTGGAATCAGCTGCTTACGATGCTGTTCGGTCAGCTATCCAATCGAGAGAGTCTCAGAGATTTGATTGTGGCTATGGAAGCTCATGCTGGGAAACTTTACCATCTCGGAATCGGGAAGTCTGTAACTCGGAGCAATCTTAGCAAGGCTAATGAGCAACGTAACTACCGCATCTTCGAAGAGTACGCAACATTCATGATTGCCGAGGCCCGCAAGCGTAGAATCAATAAAATATTCGAACTTGACGGTCATGTTTATGCATTTGACTCTACAACGATTGATCTGTGCCTGTCAGTGTTTGAATGGGCTAAATTTCGCAAACATAAAGGCGGAATAAAGTTGCATACGCTCTACGATATTGAAGTGGAAGTACCTGCATTTGTGCATATTACACCTGCCAATATTCACGATTCAAAGGCTATGCCTGAGATTCCATATGAATCAGGAGCGCATTATATATTCGACCGGGGGTATAACGATTTCAGCAACCTTAATACAATAAATCGTATAGGTGCTTTCTTCGTTGTACGAGCCAAAACAAATGTACGGATCAAGCCTAAAACCTGGAAACGAAGATTGCCGGAAGGTGTAGTATCGGATGTAATCGGATGCTTTACGGTTTATAAAAGTTCTAAGGATTACCCTGAGGAACTTAGAAAACTCATCATTGAAAATCCTGAAGATGGTACACGATACATCTTCCTGACAAATAATCTTGACGCATCTGCGGAGTTAATATCATCGCTTTATCGAAACAGATGGAGTGTTGAACTGTTCTTCAAATGGATAAAACAACACCTCAGGATTAAGAAGTTCTGGGGAACATCGGAAAACGCTGTACGCATACAAATCTATTGTGCGATAATCACTTACTGCTTAGTAGCAATAGTCCTACACGATATGAAATTAGAACGAAGCATCTATGAAGTTCTCCAAATACTCGGAATTTCTCTGACTGACAAAACACATCTCAGTGACTTGTTTGACAAATCGAATTTCAAAAATGTCAAAGACCGATATGATTCAAGTGAACCGAATTTATTTAATTTTTAACCTTGTCCATTTTTAGTGGACAGTAGTGAAACTCAATATAAAACAGCTATCTGAACAGACAATTACAACAGAAATAACAAAACCGAATCTTTTAACTTTTCACGCAAATACTTGAATCCCCGGTTCTTTTGGGTTTTTACCGTATTAATACTGATTCCGAGCAGATCGGCAATCTCATTTCCCGAATGTCCCTGAATACTCATCAAAAGTATTTTTTTTCTTTCTTCGGGCAGATCTTCTATATAGACATAGAGTTGGCGGATCAATTCTTCCCGTACGGTTAAAGCGAATTGTTCGTCGGGTAATTCAACCTCCTCCGCTACCATCTTACGTAAAATATTCTGACGGGAAGCCTGGGTACGAAGATGGAACAGGGCATTGTTGTAGGTCGAGCGATATAAATACCAGGTCAATTCTTTGATATCCGGAAAGGTCCGGTCGGAATTCCAGATCCTGATCAAAGTATCCTGAACGATATCCTGAGCCGTATCGGAATCTTTTACAATACCATCGGCATATGAACAAAGGGCTGCATAATAAGAGGCATACAGCGTTTCCCACGCTTTTAAATCCTTTTGATTTACCCCTCTTAATATTTCCTGTTCATTTAGCGCCATCCACTTTCTTTCTGTTTGTTTCCGAAAACAAAAATAAAGGATATTTATAAATATAATTAAAACAAGGGATTATTTTATAGAAAACATTCTTTCTGTCCCCCATTTTCGGCAGCCCAACCGGTTATTGGTGCTCTTTTTTCATTAATTCGTTAAAACAATGCCGGCATATCGGTTCATAATCGTGCTTTTCTCCCAGCATCACCAATTTATCATTATCCGACAGACGATGGGAATGATGGGCCAAATTCCCGCAACGGACACAGATCGCATGTACTTTCGTCACATATTCGGCCACAGCCATCAAATCAGGCATCGGCCCGAAAGGTTTACCGGTATAATCCATATCCAGCCCAGCGACTATTACGCGGATACCGTTATCTGCCAATGTTTTACATACCGACACTATATTAGAATCAAAAAATTGGGCTTCATCGATTCCGACGACATCGACATCTCCGGTCAATAACAAAATATTACCCGAATTTTCCACCGGCGTACAACGAATCGTATTCGCGTCATGCGATACCACATCTTCATCCGAATAACGCACATCGATTTTCGGTTTAAATATTTCCACCTTTTGCCGGGCAAACTGTGCCCGCTTCAACCGCCGGATCAACTCTTCCGTCTTACCGGAAAACATAGAACCGCAAACCACCTCTATCCAACCGGCCCGATTAGTACTCTCCAAAAACATCCCTGATTCATTTTTAGTCGTGCAAAAGTATAAAATTAAGGGATTCCGGGACGGTTCTTTCTGTCAAAATTTACCGGCATCTGCTAAGTTGCCGGAATAGGGGAATTTATAAAGCCAATGGTTCCAACGGATGCTTTTTACGGTCGCTGAAACGAACGATCGGGAAGGACGGTTTAGCGAACAAAAGGGATTTAGAAGTTTCTGACTTTTCAGACGAAATAAAAAGTTACAAAGGTTACAAAGATGGCTCAACCTCTGCTCCCTTGTAACTCTTGTAACCTTTTTAACTTTAATAACTGAAAAAAGAACGATCAGCTTACAGCCATTTTACCAAAGCAAAGTCCTGGCGATGGGGCAGTAATTCGCTTTTCGGGTAGATACGGATGGCCAGCATCAGCAATCCCGGAGAGTCGGCAGTCACATCGATGCGGTATCTGGCCACACTACCCACTTGTTCAACAGGGATAAAATCGTGTTTTTCGCGGATAACCTGGCGTCCGTCTTTCTGTTCGGCAGCCACCAATTCAACTCCCACTTCATGCATACTGAGTTCGCCGATCTCGAGTTTCACCTCTCCGTAATAAGATTTCCCCAAAGCGATGATCTGTTTGGAACGATTGGGCAGGTCCAATCCGACTAACTCGATATTATCCCATTCGCGGGAAATTTTCTTTTTCCATTCGGCAATTTCTGCCGCCATGGCGAAATCATTTTCGATCATCTTCTGATAGCGGGCAGACATCGGAACATAATATTGTTTTTCATAATCTTCCAGCATCCGGTTGGTCGTAAAATTCGAAGCCACCCTGGCAATAGTATTTTTGATATAGCTGATCCATTTAGGTGATAATCCGTTAGCATCCCGTTCGTAGAACAGAGGAGCGATCTCATCGTCGATAATGTTATATATCATTTCAGAATCCAATTCATCCTGCATGGCCTGATTTTCGAAAGTTCTTTCCATCGGCAGCATCCATCCGGCATCTTTACGATATCCTTCGACCCACCAGCCGTCGAGCACGGAGAAATGCATAACACCGTTCATAGCAGCCTTTTCGCCACTGGTACCCGAAGCTTCCTGAGGCCGGGTCGGCGTATTCATCCAGACATCAACCCCTTGTACCAATTTCTTGGCCAGATCCATATCATAGTTAGGCAGAAAGATGATCTTACCCAGGAATTGCGGATATTTGGATACCTCGACAATCCGTTTGATCAGGTCCTGTCCGGCTTTATCGGCAGGATGGGCTTTCCCGGCAAAGATAAACTGCACCGGATGTTTGGGGTTATTGACGATTTCATCCAGGCGTTCGAGGTTACGGAACAACAGGTGAGCCCTCTTGTAGGTAGCGAAACGCCGGGCAAAACCTATGGTCAGAATATCGTCCCGCAAAGTTTCACGGATCTGAATCACCTGCCGGGGAGTGAAATAAGAGGCAGCCACCTCGTCTTTCAACAATTCTTTTACATGATCGATCAGGCGCTTACGCAATTTGGTACGCACCTCATATACGACAGCATCGGGAACGGTATAGATTTGTTCGAAACATTTCTTATCGTAATGATGATTCTTAAAATCTTCACCGAACAAAGATTCTTCTATTTTCTTCCATTCGGGAGCCGCCCAAGTCGGATAATGTACCCCGTTGGTCACATAACTGATGTGCAACTCCTCGGCCATATATCCCGGCCACATGCCTTTGAAAATCTCTTTACTCACTTCGCCGTGCAACCAGCTAACCCCATTCACTTCCTGAGCCAGATTAGCCGCAAGGAAGCTCATAGAGAATTTCTCATTCGGATCGGCGACATTGATTTTTCCTAATCCCAACAGCTGTTCCCAGGAGATTTTCAGCCGATCGGCATAATGAGAGATGTAAGTACGCAGCATATTTTCCGAAAAGGCATCATGTCCTGCAGGTACAGGTGTATGAGTCGTAAACAAAGAAGATGCCCGCACCACTTCGATCGCTTCGGCAAAAGTCAGGCGTTCCTCGGTAATATATTCTTTCAATCTTTCCAGCCCGGTGAAAGCAGCATGTCCCTCATTGCAATGGTAAGTAGAAGCTTCGATACCCAGTTTTCGCAAGGCCTGAATACCTCCACACCCGAGCAAAAGTTCCTGTTTCAAGCGGTTTTCCCAATCTCCGCCATACAGATGGTGGGTGATACTCCGGTCTTCGGGCAAGTTATCTTCGAAATCGGTATCCAGCAGATAGAGCTCTATCCGGCCGACATCGACCCTCCAAATCCGGGCATATACATTCCGTCCCGGGAATACCAGACTGATGGTTTCCCAATTACCTTCCTTGTCACGTACCGGGGTTACGGCGATCTTCATAAAATCCTGAGCTTCGTATTCGGCTTCCTGATCACCCATAGCAGATAATTTCTGTGTGAAATAACCATAACGATACAATAAACCGACAGCCGTAATCTTCGTCCCTTTATCGCTGGCCTCTTTCAGGTAGTCACCGGCCAGGATTCCCAATCCTCCGGAATAGATCTTCAACGAAGTATGCAAACCATACTCCATACTGAAGTAAGCAACCCCATTCCCGGACATATGTTCTTTCGCTGCCATATAGGCTTTAAACTGAGCATATACTTCTTCAAGTTTATGCACGAAACCGGCATCATTTTCCAGTTCTTTATAACGAGCCAGGGAAATCGAATCCAACAACATGATCGGATTGTGACCGCAAGCCCTCCATTTATCGACATCGATCATCCGGAATAATTCACGAGCACCTTCATTCCAGGCCCACCAAAGGTTTTTGGATAATTCTTCCAGAGCGATCAGTTTTTCGGGAATAGAGCGATGGATCATCACACTGACCCAGCTGGGATTATTTACCGTGAGCTGTTTTTCGATATAAGATACCGATTCGTTCATATTGGCAGGCAGGTCTTTCAAGCGTTCGCTGACCTGGTTCAAAGCGATCGTATAAGCCTGTTTATAATAATTGATCAGATTATCCCAAAGTGCAATCCGGGAAACATCTTTGGCATTGTCCCGGTCTTTCTGCATTTCAGTTTCTCCGACCTGTGTATAATTTTTTACCCATTCGGCGATAGCCGTAGCCACATTGGACGCATCACCGTCTTCGCGGTGAATAACTTCTATACCGGGATGATTCATATTATAATGTTCTTTCACCCACAGTCCGAATCCGGCCAAAGTGGTCGTAATGGTAGGCACTTTAAACGCCAGACTTTCGAGCGGAGTATATCCCCAAGGCTCGTAATAAGACGGGAAAGCGGTCAGATCCATCCCCACCAGCAAATCATAGTAAGGCATATTGAATACCCCGTCATCTCCATTCAGATAACTGGGAACGAAGAAGATCTTCACTTTATCTTCCTCGGAATTACGCAATTTTTGTGCCCGGATACGGTTCATCACCGGATCGTTGGCACTATCGTTGAGATAATGTGTCAGATAAAGATCTGTAGAGGTAACGGCCTGATAAGGTAATTCCAGGTTATGCAGCAATTCCTTGTTTGCACCGGCATGTCCGGCAGGTACCAAAATAAAGGCCAACACCTCTTTACCGAGTCCGTTGTTACGATTCAATTGTCCCATGGCATCGATAAAGACATCGATTCCTTTGTTTTTAAACTCGTACCGTCCACTGATACCCAGGATCAAGGCGTCTTCGGCTACGGGACGCCCCAAAATCGCCTGTGCCACCTGAAGAAATTTTTCTCTTCCGGCCTTTCGTTTGCCTTCCCATTCGGCTTCGGAAGGCGTAAAGACATTCTCAAATCCATTGGGAGTAACCAGGTCTACTTCTTTATCCAGAAAATGAGCACATTCGGTAGCCGTGATCTCACTGACCGTAGTGAAACAATCGGCTTGATGTGCTGCGGTCTTCTCGAGAGACTGTTTGGAAATGACATTGAAACGACGTGCCAGTTCTTCGGGTACATAATTTTTCATCTCACTGTACAGGGGTAGATTATTCCCGGCTACACAACGGCCCAACACGGTGGCATGAGTGGTAAATACACATCCCACCTGAGGCATCGCACTTTTCAAATACAATAATCCGGCTCCCGTCATCCATTCGTGAAATTGGGCGATAATCCGCTGCCGGATAGAAGAATTAAAGCGAACGAAGCTCTCGATCACTTTCCCTGCTGCATATCCGAACAGGGCCGGTTCGATGTAATCCCATTGACCACTAATCGAATCGAGTTTATATTTTTCCCAAAAAGAAGCAAAAATTTCATCTTTCTGCGTAATGAACGTACTGAAATCAACCAGGATGACAATCGGTTTTCCAGCCACATTCCACCGTCCTACTTTAATACGCAAGCCTTCCTGGGCTGCTCTCTGCCGCCAGGACCTGAACAAACGGGGATCGTCGATAAATTCAGGATTCTGTTCGGTATAACGCCAGACATCGGGGCCGATTAAAATATGACTACTGCTGTATTCTTTTTCCATATTGAGGGCTTTGGTCGAAATCACCGTATGAATTCCCCCCACTTTATTACAAACTTCCCAACTTACTTCAAAAAGGTAAGCGGGATTCTTCAATTTATTGTTATCCATATTACTTTTGCGTGTGTTAAATGAGCCCCGAAGGTACATATTTTTATCCAAAAAGTTGATAATCAAAACCTAAAAAATCAAAATTCAGGAAATTCATTGTTCCTGCAATGCCTTTCCTGAATCGGTTTAGTTCATGAGCGATCAAGTTTATTAAGTCCCCGGACCTTGCGGGCACTTTTCTCTACGGCCGACCGGACCCGAAAGTCCCATAAAGAAGACGTCCGCAGGTTCTACACACTTTATGAACTTGAAGCAACGAAGGAGTAACCTGAAGAACTTTACGGACTAATTATACCGATCTTTTTCCGGATTAGCCCGAAAAGCTTATTTCTTTTTGGTCGTCGTTCTTGCTTTTTTCTTCTCACTCCCGGTCTTTGGAGTTTCTTCCTTCGAAGTTTCCGGGGCTTCGATTACTTTCCGGGTTTCTTTCGGTTCTTTTTCTTCTTTCGGATGTCTTGTCTTCTTCCGGTCCGTTTCTTCTTCTACCCTCCGTATAAAATCGCTCAGCACATTCATATAATTTATAAATGCCTCGTAAGGAGTGTCGTAGGGAGTAAAATATTGGTGTATCGCTCCATCAGAAAATAGCTTGGTGCACATATAATAGAAATGGTCGCTAGCCTGTAAGCAATCGAAATCATGGGTAAGTACCGGATCTTTGAGCGCATTGACTTTATTTTTCATTTTATAAAGCTCCTCGAAAGCTTCATTCTGCAATTCATTTCCCAACCAGGCAGTGACATCCCGTTCTTCATCGGCCCATGAGATCGGGTAAGGGACATGCAAAGGAGCTACCGGTTGATGTTTTGCGGCAGCCTCTTTAGGAGTCAGAAATTCAAAATTGGTAGAAGCAAAAATCTGTGCCGGCAGAGCTGCTATAAAATCGAAAATCCCGGTATCGCCTCCCTGGTGTTCTCCCAAAGTTTCGTAGTCCATAAAAAGATTGACAATCTCTCCGTCGGCAGCATTCAGCCAGGAAGCATATTTATCGGCAGTCAGCGGCCATTGATCCCAACCTTTATCGGAAAAACGGAAAGCGATATCGTCGCTTAGTCTGAAATTTTTCAGCAACAGCTTCAATTTCGGATTAATCGAATTGGTATAGACATAATCCGGGCTCTTCCACCCCAGGATATGCCGTGCTCCTTCGGTCAGCATCGTTTTATATCCCATCCGGGCGACCATCTCACCAATCTCGTCGGAATAGATCAATTCGGTATTCCGGAAAGTCACCGGTTTCACCCCGAATAATTCTTTCATCAGATCAGCATGTTGTTTCACCTGTTTTTTAAATTCGCCTTCATCCACCAGCGAAGCCAAGGAATGGGAATAAGTTTCGGCCAATATTTCGACACATCCGGTAGCCACCAATTCTTTAAAACTATCGATAACCTCAGGGGCATATTCACGGAATTGTTCGATAGCCATTCCGGAGATAGAAAAGCTCACTTTAAAATTCTTTCCGTATTTCCGAATCAGCTCCAGCATCATCCGGTTGGCCGGTAAATAGCAACGGTCGGCCACTTTACGGGTAATCGTACGATTGGCAAAATCGTCGTAATAATCGCTATTCTTGCCTATATCGAAAAAATGATATTTTCTTAAACGTATCGGTTGATGCACCTGGAAATACAAACACAACGTTTTCTTATCCATAGTAGTCATATTTTAATTGTTATTGTTTTATCTTTTTAATTCTTCGTAAATCGTTTTTAAGAGATACGCTGCATTTTCCCATTTTAAAGTATTCACCTCATTCAAGCCGTATTTAGCTGCAAATTCAGCTAATGCCGGATACGCCAGCAAAGCATAGATAGCATCCGCCAAGGCATCGACATCCCAAAAATCAACCTTGATCGCATGTTTCAACACTTCGGCCACTCCCGATTGTTTAGAGATAATCGTAGGTACCCCCGAGCGCATCGCTTCCAGCGGAGAAATCCCGAAAGGTTCGGATACAGAAGGCATCACGTAGACATCACTGTGGGCAAACATCTTTTGCACATCCTGGCCACGTAAAAAACCTGTAAAATGAAATTTCGTTGCAATCTTCAGTTTAGCCACCCTTCGGATCGAGCGGTTCATCATATCCCCGCTGCCTGCCATGACAAAACGTACATTCGGATAACGTTTCAGCACTTTATTCGCTGCCTCGATAAAATATTCGGGGCCTTTCTGATAAGTAATCCGTCCCAGGAAGGTCACGACCTTTTCTTTTACCCCTCTCTCGACTTCCATTTCGGAATACGACTGAAAATCAACGGCATTATGTACCGTCACCACTTTATCCGGATTAATCCCATAGCGGGTAATGACGATATTCCGGGTTAGATTACTGACGGTCACCACCCGATCGGCTTCCAGCATCCCCTGCCGTTCCAGGTTATAGACCGTTTGGTTCACATTCTCACCACTACGATCGAATTCAGTGGCATGTACGTGCACCACCAGAGGTTTACCGGAGACTCTTTTTGCAGCGATACCCGCAGCATAGGTCAACCAATCGTGAGCATGGATCACATCGAACTGTTGTTGCCCTGCAATCGTAGCAGCAACCAGAGCATAACGAGCCACTTCCTCCATCAGATTAGCCCCGTATTTACCGGAAAATTGGTATTTGTTCTTAAATTCAATCCGATTTTCTTCGCTTCCTTCCAGAACACTCTTATTCACCTCCCGGGCAAATGTCTCGGGATCCATATACGGCATCAGATTAGAGCCAACCTCCATGAAATTGATATTTTTCCAATATTCCTCCACATCATGGTACTGGTACAAAGACTCCACATCACTGGCGTTAATAATTTTAGCAGCACTCTGATCTTCATCACCGCTCGCTTTCGGCATGACGAAGAGCACTTCAACTCCTTGTTTAGCCAATCCCCGGGTCAATCCCAGACATGCGGTTCCCAATCCTCCGGCAATATGAGGAGGAAACTCCCAGCCAAACATCAATACTCTAGTTTTCATATAATTATAATTATTTTTTTTGCAATCGTGCAAAAACCTCGTTCCTCTTATCGTGTTTCCCTATCCAAAACTTTCCACTTCATTCCTCTCGTCTGCATCTTCCCCTATCTATCGTCTGTCATCTATCATCTTTACAATACTTCTCCAGCAAAGCCATACTTCTCAAAATCGCCCCCACACTCCAAGCTTGTGATATACACCCATTCGGAGTATAAGGAGGATTTCCGTCATAAATTTCTCCGACAGAACAAACCCCATATACAGTCATATCTTCTTCGAAGTTGGCCAATAGTTCACGGGCTGTTTTCGCAAATTTTTTCCCATAAAGCCGAAAATTAGCTTCGATATAAGGTCCGAGCAGCCAAGGCCAAACCGTTCCCTGATGGTAAGCTCTGTCCCGGGTAGCCTGATCTCCTTCATAAGTGCCTTCATAAGCCGGATTCTTAGGTGCTAATGTCCGCAAACCTTTCGGTGTCAGCAATTCGTTTTTCACCACATCGAGCACACCATGTTTCATCTCGTCCGACAAGGGACTATATTCCAGCGAACAGGCGATCACTTGATTCGGACGTACAAAAACATTCTGTCCGCCTCCATTGACAAAGTCGGCCAAATAGCCTTTTTCTTCATTCCAGAATACATTCAGGAAGCTTTCTTTTACTTTGACAGGCATTTCTTTCCAATCTTTCACGAACTTATTATCTCCAGCCTGTCCAGCCAGTTTCAAGGTATAGCAAATAGCATTATACCAAAGTGCATTGATTTCTACCTGATACCCCCCGCGTGGTGTAACGGGTACCCCATTGACAATGGCATCCATCCAGGTTAACGCTTTCCCCGGTTCGTCGGCCCAGATCAGAGCGTTATCCACCATCTTCACATATTCGTTGATTCCATCCCGGTAAGCTTTCAAAACGGCCTTCATCTTCGCTCCGTAGCTCTTCCAAACAGCAGCATCGTCCTGAACGGCTTCTCCATACTCCTGAACGGCTTTAAAAAACCACATCGGAGCATCGACCGAATTGTAGGAAGCATTTTTATCTTTCCCAATATTAGGAAACAAACCGTTATTCAGCTGACGGATCATCGTGTCAAGTACTTCTTTACAAGTCCTGACATCATTCGCCGCAGCCAAAGTCACTCCCGGCAGAGCAATAAAAGTATCCCTTCCCCATCTTCCGAACCAAGGATACCCGGCCATAATCTCAGTCTCTTTTCCTCTTCTCACAATAAACTGGGAAGCCGAATATTTCAGGCAATTCACAAAACTATTACGGGGGGATCTGTCATCCACCAATTTCTGGAACTTGGTTTTCAACCGTCCGGTAGACACCGCATCGACCGAGGCAGAAAAAATCACACTTTCTCCTTTCTTTATCGGAAATTCGAAATACCCCGGTACGAACAAATCCTCCCTGAAATCATATCCCCGGTTTTGTTCCTCCATGTATTCGATGTTATAATACCAATCGGGAGTAGCGACAAACTCGTTCTTCTTGCTGATTTGCATATTCAGATATGGAAAGCCATTATACAATTTGGAACGGATCCCGTTTTCAACTTCCTGATACTTGGTATTGACCATCATATTCGCTTTAGACAAACAATGGATATTCCGGTAAGCCAGGAACGGTTTCAATCTCAAGGTCGTATCGGAATGGGCATCCAGCAAGGTATAACGGATCAGGACCTGAGGTTCGTTGTGTACCAGGACAATCTCTTTTTTGAGATGTACACCTCCTACCCGGTAAGTCAGGGTAAATACCGGTTCATACTCAAAATCGACAATATATTTATGCCCCCGGGGTTCATAATTACCCGGATACTTATGGATACCCAAATTAAATTCACGTTCGTGCTGAATGACCGTCTCATCCAGATTCGACAACAACACATGATTCTCCCCGTCGAATTCTTCAATAGGCAATATCAGTAATCCGTGGTACTTCCGGGTATTACATCCGATAATGGTAGAAGACATATATCCTCCTGCCCGGTTGGTCGCCAGCACTTCCCGCTTCAGTGAATACTCCAGATTCACCAATTCATCCTTATTAAATTTCAAATAAGCCATAATAACGTCTTTATATCTATTTTATTTTTTCTTTTTAAAGTTTTCCTCCTGCAATTGCAGGACAATTGCTGTACGGGAAGGTATATAGAGACTCAACCAGTTCCGTCCTTCCCGGTAAAGGGTAAAATGTTCCAACCCGTCGTCGATCCGGTTAAAGCCGGAGAACAACTGATTATCGGTATCCAATACCGGCAAATATGTCCCCGCTTCCACCTCGAACCGATAGTCGGAGAATGAACTTTGGGGATTAAAATTAAAGACAAACAGATAAGCACCTCTCCGGAAAGCCAATACCTGTCTCTCATTATCTCTTACGACAGGCAGTGGGATAGGTTTAAAAAAGCCGTCTTTCTTTGCTAAAGAAATCATTGCTTTATCGAACTCATTCAAAAAACGGAAACGCAGATCCTTGTCGTCGACCAGACTCCATTGCCGGCGGGCATGTTCATAGCTCCAATTATTCCCTTCCCGGGGAAAATCGATCCATTCGGGATGCCCGAATTCATTCCCCATAAAATTCAGGTATCCGTCGCCGGCAGTGGCTATCGTTATCAGCCGGATCATTTTATGAAGCGCCATTCCCCGGTCGACCCGAAGACTATGGTCGAAAACACTCATCGAAGTATAGATATCCTTGTCGACCAAACGAAAAAAGATGGTTTTATCCCCTACCATAGCCTGATCGTGACTCTCGGCATAACTGATGGTATGCTCCTCCGGCCGTTTATTGGTCAGTTCGTAAAACATATCCCCGACATGCCATTCCTCATCTTTTTTATCTTCGATCAATTTGATCCAATAATCCGGAACTCCCATGCTCATGCGAAAATCGAACCCTAATCCTCCCTCTTCGACAGGCATCGCTAAACCCGGCATACCACTCATATCTTCGGCAATCGTAATCACTTCCGGATTCACCTCATGGATCAACTTATTGGCGAGAGTCAGATAGGTTATCGCATCTTCATCCTGATTACCGTCGTAATAAAATTTATATTCCGTAAAATCGCGTCCTAAACCGTGATCCCAATACAGCATACTAGTGATCCCGTCGAAACGGAAACCATCGAAGTGAAATTCTTCCAGCCAGTATTTACAATTCGACAACAAGAAACCGATCACTTCATTTTTTCCATAATCGAAACAACGGGAATTCCACAATTGATGTTCGCCACGTTCGCCAGGATAAAAATACTGGTTATAATCTCCGGCAAAACAACTCAATCCCTCGGCTTCATTTTTGACTGCATGGGAATGCACGAGATCCATGATCACGCCGATACCGTATCCATGTGCCTCATCGATCAGACGTTTCAGGTCATCGGGGGTACCGAAGCGGGAACTGACTGCATAAAAATTCGACACCTGATAGCCGAAAGAGCCATAGTAGGGATGTTCCTGAATCCCCATCAGCTGAATCATATTGTATCCCAAATCCACAATCCGGGGCAACACATAAGCCCGGAATTCATTAAACGTAGACACCCGGCGATTTTCCATGCTCATACCGATATGTGCTTCGTAGATCAAAGGATGGTCCATTCTTCCTACACCGGAATAACGCCACCGATAAGCTTGTTCGGGTTGCCAGACCTGGGCTGAAAAAATTTTGGTCAGATCATCCTGTACTACCCGGTTTACATATCCGGGGATCCGTTCTCCTCCTCCTTCGGGCCATTCTATCCAGAATTTATAATCCATCCCATGCCAGAGGGCTTCTTCTGGTAATTCCAATTCCCAGATTCCTCCATCCAGCCGATGAAAGCTATAATTCTCCCTTCGTTGCCAGTCGTTCGATTCTCCGATCAGATAAATCGCCGTGGCGTGAGGAGCCCATTCCCGGAATACCCAACCTTTCCCAGGAAGCCGGTGCAAACCAAAATAAAGATGATTATTAAAAATGTCAGCAAGTCTTTTTTTCCGGTTGGTAAATTCCAACTCTTTCAGCACACTGCGTTCATGGCGACGCCGGATAACAGGAAGAAAAGGTTCCAGCAAAGGATCGTTGACTATGATATCAAATTTCATTTCATACCGTTTAAAATATTCCCCCGGCAAAATATTCACACCTATTCATCCATCACTTAATACTATCGCACCTACACCCCATGCATTCTATTCATTAACTTCCTTTCACATCTCCAAAGATCTTAACCAAAGTTTACGATAAAATATTATTATTTCAACCATTTTACCGGATACAAACAAACATTATACGCTCTATCAGCGGGAATGTTCCGGTTATCAGAGGAAAAAAACATTTATTTTTTCCAATCCCGAAAAGAAATCCTCGATAAGACGTAGTTATGTTCAGTTCAATTCAGCATTCGAAAGATAGCAAGGAATCCGCACATCCACAAATTTTTATCAATATTTTAACGACAAAAATTTGCAAATTACACACTTGTTACTTCCAGATGACAATTTTTACACACTTCTGCTAAATTATTACGACAAATTGAGGAAAAATATACCAAACAGAGAAGTCAAAAAATATTTTACTATTTTTGCCTGTGCTCATCAAGCACAGCTATTATGAATCCTTTTTTATTAACGACAGCCTATTTTCCACCGATAGCTTACTTCTCCTGTCTAAAAAAAGCAGAAGTAACCTATATCGAGCAATATGAAAACTTCGGCAAACAGAGTTACCGCAACCGTTGTGAAATCATGACCGCAAACGGCGTGATCGCTTTAACTGTCCCGGTAGCCAAAGCCAACAGTAAAACCCTCGTAAAAGACCTGAAAATCGTGTATCCGACACCCTGGCAAAAATTACACTTCCGGGGAATCGAATCGGCTTACAAGAATTCTCCTTATTACGAATATTATATCGACGATTTAATGCCTTTTTTTGAAAAGCAGGAGACTTACCTTTTCGATCATAACCTGGCCATCTTAACGACTGTACTGGATTTACTGAAACTGAAACGGGATATCCGGCTTACAGCAGATTACATCGCCCTCGGGGACGCCAATTACACGGACCTGCGCAACGCTATCCACCCCAAGGCTTCCCATAGACAACCCGGTTGTGATTATATCCCGAAACCTTACCGGCAAACTTTCAGCGACCGCTTTCCATTTACCCCGAATCTGAGTATCCTGGATCTGCTTTTTTGTTGCGGCCCGGAGGCGGGGGAAATGATTTGAAAAAAAAGTTACTAGAGTTAAAAGAGTTACTAGAGTTATAGAGTTATAAGAGTTATAAGAGTTGCAAAGGTTACGTGGGATTACTAAAGTTTAGACTTTATGGACTTTCTCACCTTAATCGTTGAGGATTCGTTTGATGACTTTCAGGTTATGGGTATAACGTTTCAAGTCTTCGTTGAAAATTCCCTGGTGGTCGATTTTGTCGACCCGTACTCTCCCGGAAGCATGGATAATCCGGTTTTGTTCCCAAATGATTCCGACATGAGTGATTGCTCCGGCCTCATCTCCGAAGAAAGCCAGATCACCGGGCATCGCTTCTTCGACGAAAGAATAATTCTGTCCGAGCGTCACCTGCTGCGAAGCATCCCGCGGCAAATCGATCCCGGCCATCCGGTAAACTATCTGGGAAAGCCCCGAGCAATCGATCCCATAAGGTGACCGTCCTCCCCAAAGATAAGGCGTATTGTAATACATCAAGGCATAACCGATAATCAGATCCCTTAAACTATCGATACCGACATCTTTCATCTTACTGACCAAAGTATAGGTATCTCCCCCGATCTGCATCTTCTTGGTCGTGGCATCGAAAAAGGGAAATACACTACCCGAAACTACCAATTTATTCCCGTAATCACCGTCTTTCACTACTATATTAAATACTTCTGTAGCCAGTACAGGTACCTCGGCTTTGTATTTATCGATAAACTCTTCGGTGACTTCAAGGTACATTTTCCGATCGATCCAGCCCTCGTAATGATCATGCAACATCCTGACATATACCCATTTTTCATCCACCTCCAGTATTTCAAATACCTCACCGAAAAGAATCTGAGAAACCATCTCACTCCGTTCTGATTTTTCACTCCGCATGGGAACTATACTCAAATCTGCTATACCGTAAGACATAGGAATACTGAATTAATATACGATCGTGCAAATTTACAAAATAAGTATCAATAACTGGGCTGTTAAAACGCGTAAAAACATCGTTAAAGGATAAACAGTAGCATATCCCACTGCCGGCATATCATTTCCGGCGACACCATTCGAATAAGCCAATGCAGGCGGATCAGTAGTACTCCCGGCAATCAATCCCATCAAAGTGAAGTAGTTTATCTTATAACACCTACGGGCGATACAGCCAACAATCATCAGAGGTACGAAGGTGATGATAAACCCATATCCGATCCAGGCAAAACCGCCTTGATTCACCACCGTATCCACAAATCCGATCCCAGCCTCCAGACCGACACAGGCCAGAAACAAAGAGATGCCGATTTCGCGCAACATCAGGTTGGCACTCATTGTCGTATAAGTAACCAATTTATAATGGGGTCCGAACTTACTGATTAAAATAGCAATAATCAAAGGTCCTCCTGCCAATCCCAATTTCACCGGTTGCGGAATTCCCGGAAAGGTAAAAGGTATACTTCCCAATAAAATACCCAAAGCGATTCCCAGAAAAATAGGCACCAGATTGGGTTCCCGCAACCTTCGGAGTGAATTACCCAATATTTTCTCTACGCTTTTCACACTATCTTCCGTTCCGACGACTGTAACCCGGTCACCGATCTGTAATTCCAACCCTGGACTAGCAACCAAATCCACCCCGGCCCGGTTTACCCGGGTGATATTCACGCCGAATCCTCCGCGTAAATGGAGTTGAGCCAGCATTTTTCCATTGATTTCCGAACGGGTAATCATAATACGTCTCGAAACCAATTTGGAATCCAGCTTTTCCCATTCAGAACGATGCATCTCTATTTTTTCACCGATAAAAGCGATAATCGCATCCAAATCTTGCCTGGCAGCAATAATAAATAATTTATCTCCGGCCTGTAGATGGGTGCGTGAATAAGCGATCTCCAGATCATTGTTCTCATGCAGCACCCTGGAGATTACAAATTTCTTATCGATCAGCGTAGCAACGGCCTCTACTTCTTTACCGAACAGAGCCGGATTTTTCACCCGGACGGAAACATGGGTCGCCCGTGCTTCTTTTTCTTCCATCTGACTTTGGGCCGATTCGGTCTCTTTATCAAAAGAAATCCGGAAAATATAACGAATCAGGATGATCGCTGCAATGATCCCCACCACGCCCAAAGGATAAGCCACTGCATATCCCATAGCGATTTCGGTGCCTTCCTCTCCGGTCATATCGAAATATGCCTGTTGCGCAGCCCCCAGTCCCGGTGTATTCGTCACCGCTCCGGAGAGGATACCCACCATCGTCGTGACGGGCAAACCGGTAACGACATATAAGACACAGGTAATTGCAACACCAAGAACGATCACCAATACCGCCAGTAAATTCAGGGTAAGTCCGCCTTTTTTAAAGGAAGCAAAGAACCCCGGGCCTACCTGTAAGCCAACTGAATAGACAAACAGAATCAGTCCGAATTCTTTCAGGAAATGCAAGGCATGTGCATCCATCCTCATCCCCCAATGGCTGAAAATAATACCGACGAACAGAATCCAGGTAATTCCTAAAGAAATACCTGCAATCTTCACCTTCCCCAAATAGATTCCGATAAAGATAACGATGGCTACCAATAGAATCGAATGTCCGATCCCCGATCCGAAAAATAAAGTATGTATCCACTCCATATACAAATCATCTTAAATTTCTTAGAGCCTACAAAAGTAGAAAATAATCTGCACAATTTCTTCTTTGCAACTAAACACATCTTTTTTCGTTTAATATTTTGCAATCGACAATGCTTAAAGTAATCAGTATGACAAACGACTTATTATACTTGCTTTTACGGGCTTCCATCAATGCCTCGCTCAGTGACCGGGATGCTTTTATCGACAAGGTATCCAAAATCATCGAACAGCAAACTCACAAAGATCCGGAAGCAGCCCGTCGGCTCAGTGACCATATAGCAGGGGCTATGGAAGGGCTGAACAGCACTTTATTATTGCGTCAGTTATTCACTCCCCGCCGGGATAAAAAACTCACTCAAACCCTCGATCAGCTCACCACAGCCGTAGAAAAGCTGAATGCTTTACTGGAAGATCCCTCGTCTCCTACCCAACCTGCTAAACCCAAAGAGCAATGAGAATTACAGATGTATACGTAGGGTATCTGAAGATCACCAGAATCATTCAAATCAGCAGTATTCTGGTCAAGCACGGTTTTAAGGAAATGATTTCCCACACTTTTTTAGGACGTCGTATCCGAAAGCGCCGCATCCGCCAACATAAACCTGTATATACCACTCAGGAACGGTTGCGGTTGACGATAGAGGATCTGGGACCTACTTATATCAAATTCGGTCAGATCCTGGCCGACCGTCCGGATATACTCTCCGAACGGTTCAGAAAAGAGTTGAAGAAATTACAGACCAATGCCCTCCCTTTCGACGACCACCTGGCAATCCGCCTGATAGAAGACGAATTAGGGGCCGAAATCAAGGATGTTTTTTCAGAATTCAATCCGCATTGTATTGCTTCGGCTTCCATCGGACAGGTGTACACCGGACGTCTGAAAAACGGGAAAGACGTCGTAATCAAAATCCGCCGCCCGAACATCGACCAAAAAATCAAACTGGACTTATACCTCATGCGCTATCTGGCCAAAAAATTAGCCACAGAATACCCCGAAATGGCAGCCATCAATATCGTAGGAGTCGTCGACGAGTTCGGCGAAAGCATATTCAAGGAATTGAATTATTACAACGAAGCCACGAACATCCTGCGTTTCCGGGATATATTCAAGGACAATCCCCGGATCTACATTCCCCATGTCGACATGAAACATACGACCCACCGGATGCTCATTATGGAACGGATCTTCGGTATGTCGCCGGACGATCCACTTCAACTGAAGGCAGCCGGACTCGATCCGGTACAAATAGCTCTCAACGGAGCGGAAGCATTACTGATCATGGTCTTCAAGGAAGGTTTTTTCCATGCCGACCCTCATGCTGGTAATTTATTTATCCTGCCAGGTAACCGGGTAGCCTTCATCGACTTCGGGATGGTCGGAGCTCTCCGTCCCCGGGAAATGGATTTCCTGGCCAACCTTTCCATCGGTTTCGCCCGCCGGGATCCTATCGGCTTGGCCGATTCCATGATCCGGCTTTGTGATCAACGTTTTTTTGACCAACGGGACGATTTGATTTTCAGCCTGCAACAAATGATCAAACGTTTCTCCCAGCTCCCGATCGAGAAATTCAATTACGCCAAGATGATCCAGGATTGTATCGACCTGATCACCAAATATGAACTTTGTCTGCCTACCGGTATTTTTATGCTGGCCAAAGCGTTGGCCACGATCCAGAAAGTAGCCGAACGCCTGGACCCTGATATTCCTTTTGCCAAGCTCATCATCCCTTACGCTAAAGACGTAGTCATGACTCAATTCTCTCCGCGTAAGATGGCCGCCTCGCTTTTTCAAACCTTAAAAGGGTATGCCACCCTCCTACAAACCGCTCCGGGAGATATCAGCGAGATATTATACAAACTCAAACAAGGTGAAATCAAACATGAGCTACAAATCACGGATGTTCCCGAATTCCGGAAAATGCTTCAGAACGGAGCCTCCCGGCTCGCTTATGCGATACTTCTGGTCGGTCTGTTTATCGGAGCGATCGGAATACTCGATAAACGTCCCGACCTGAAGTACGGCCATTTTCTGCTCTTTATATCCTCTTTCCTAATTTTCATCGTTATGTTAAAATGGATATTCCGGAAAAAAAGGGATTAGAACAGAAAGATTGGAGATTAGGGATTAATTTCATTATCTTTGAATCGTTTTATCTTTAATTTTAGTCTTTATTATGATTCGAGGTTTTGGAAGCGATAATTTTTCGGGCGTATTACCGGAAGTATTCAAAGCACTGGAAGAGGCTGCCTACGGGCACCAGCATTCTTATGGAGAAGATTGTTATTCTGAAAAAGCCATACAGGATTTTAAAAATATTTTTGGAGAAAATATCAGTGTATTTTTCGTTTATAACGGCACAGGGGCAAACATACTCAGTTTATCTGCTTTTACCCATTCCTACAACGCCGTTATATGTGCCGAGACTGCCCATATCAATGTGGACGAATGCGGAGCGATCGAGAAGCAATCGGGCTGTAAACTACTGACTGTTCCTACTTTCGACGGAAAACTGACAACTGGTCTCATCCAAAACCACATGCACGGTTTCGGAGAGCAACACCATTCACAACCTAAAATGATTTCCCTGACGCAATGTACCGAATTGGGGACGGTCTATACGCCTGACGAACTAAAGGAAATCTGCGATTATGCCCATGCCCATCGGATGTACGTACATATGGACGGTGCACGTCTTTCGAATGCCGTCGCCTATCTGGGATGTGATCCCCGTGACATCACCTCCCGGGTCGGTATCGATGTTTTGAGTTTCGGAGGTACCAAAAACGGGATGATGTTCGGAGAAGCCGTAGTCTTTTTCAACCCGGAAGTAGCCAAAGAAGTACAATATATCCGGAAGCAACTGATGCAGCTTCACTCGAAGACCCGTTTCATCGCCGCTCAATTTTCGGCAGTCTTAAAACATGACCTTTGGTTAAAGACCGCCGGACATGCCAACCGGATGGCCCGGATGTTAGCCAACGAAGCGGCTAAAATTCCGGGAATCCGTATCACTCAAGAGGTACAAGGCAATGAAGTATTTGCAATCATCCCCCGCGATAAGATAACCAAATTGCAGTCGGAATGCTTTTTTTACATTTGGGATGAAGATGCTTCGGAAGTGCGTTGGGTCTGTTCTTTCGACACCACAGAAAGCGATATTATCGAATTTGTCAATTTACTCAGAGCGGAAATCTGTTGAAGGAATGACTCATCGACTGATTCAAACAGAAGACGGTAGTATCACCTTATATGTTCCTGAACTGAATGAACATTATCATTCGGTTCACGGAGCTATTCAAGAATCCCTCCATATCTTTATCCGGGCCGGCCTGGATTTTTATCTGACCACCCCCGCACACCGGCCGACAACCGAAACCCCTCTGTCTATTCTGGAAGCTGGCTTCGGGACCGGGCTAAATGCTTATTTAAGCTTATTACGAAGCGAAGAACTCCGGCTCCCGCTCAATTATCATAGTGTGGAGAAATACCCGTTACTCCCCGAAGAAGTAAACCGGCTTCATTATCCGGACCAACTTCCTGCTGCTGCTCCCGAATTATTTTTCGCTTTGCACAACGCCCCCTGGGAGTGCGGAGAGCAAATCACCCCTTTATTCCAGTTACACAAATACCGGGCAGATTTCCGGTCCGTACAATTTCAGGAGCAATTCGATATGGTCTATTTCGATGCCTTCAACCCGGAAGTGCAACCCCACCTCTGGACTCCGGAAGTACTCGGCCGTTTCGCCCGGGCATTGAAACCGGGAGGGATCCTGGTGACCTATTGTGTCAAGGGAATAGTCAAGCAAGCCTTACGCGAAGTCGGTTTCACCTTAAAACGCCTGCCAGGACCTCCCGGAAAAAGAGAAATGCTCAGAGCCACTAAACCCGATCGACCATGACATTACCAGAAATAAAACAATTACTTGATGAAAAATATCAGGAATATTGCCATTCCGACTTTTTTATCCATACCGACCCGATTCAAATACCTAAATTATTCGAAGAGAAAGAAGATATCGAAATAGCCGGTTTTCTGGCAGCCTCCCTGGCTTGGGGACAACGTCCGACCATCATAAAAAAGTGTAAGGAACTCATGCAGCTCCTGGATTATGCTCCTTATGACTTCATCCGGCATGCCCGGGAAAGCGATTTCTCCCGTTTCGAACATTTCAAACACCGCACCTTCAACGGTTATGATTGTAGTTATTTTTTACGCTCCTTAGCCCATATTTACCGCCGGGAAGGGGGATTGGAAAACGTCTTTACCACAGCCTGGCAAATACACGGGGATATGTTCGACGTATTACGCCATTGGTACCGGATTTTCACTGCCCTTCCGGCCGAGCCCCGGGTACTCCGCCACATCGCCTGCGTAGACAAAGGTTCAGCCGCCAAAAGAGTGAATATGTTTATTCGCTGGATGGTGAGACACGACCACAGTGGCATTGACTTCGGATTATGGAAAGGTATCCCGACTTCGGCCCTATTGATTCCTTTGGATCTGCATACAGGGAATGTCAGCCGCGAACTCGGTCTGCTCACCCGTAAACAAAACGATGCCAAAGCTGTCGAAGAGCTTACCCAGCATCTTCGTGAATTCGATCCGGTCGATCCGATCCGGTATGATTTTGCTCTTTTCGGACTGGGAGCTTTCAAATAAGCAGGTTTTAGTAGTTTAAAATTCCGATGGAATTGTTGAGAGCCTCTTCGAGGCTGTTGAGATAAAATCCTTGGGATTTTCTGTAGAGCGCCTTCGGCTGACAATTAAAAATCAGAAAACAGCAGGTTTCTCTCAACAGAGCCGCAGGCACTCTCAACAGGAACTTTGTACCTCTAAACAAACGGAAAGTTTCTAAACGACCAAAACCTACCATTCAAAGAACTACACTCAGATCACTTCCAATAATTCTTCATCTGTCAAAGGAATCGAAGTTGCAGTTGTTATGACAGAATCGGCAAGTCGTTGCTTACGCTCCTGGATAGCCAGAATTTTTTCCTCGAGTGTTCCGGCCGTAATAAAACGATAGACAAATACCGCCCGCTTTTGCCCGATCCGGTGAGCCCGGCTAACAGCCTGGTTTTCAGCAGCAACATTCCACCAAGGGTCGAGAATAAAGACATAATCGGCTTCGGTCAGATTCAAACCCACCCCACCGGCTTTCAAAGAAATCAGGAAAATCCGGCATTCCGGGTCGGCCTGAAAATGCCGGATAGTCTGTTCCCGATCTGCCGTCAAGCCAGTCAGCATCGCATATTTCCATCCCCGCACCACCGTTTCTTCGGCTACCATTTTAAGATATTTTACAAAAGAAGAAAAAACCAATACCTTATGTCCGGAAGTGATCACTTCTCCCAACATACGGAACACCTCGCTGAATTTTCCGGAATTTCCATCATATCCGGTTTCAACCAAACGGGGATGGTTGGCGATCTGACGCAAACGGATCAAAGCTTTTAAGACCATAAAATCACTTCGTAATCCCCCTTGATTCTCTCTTTCACCCAAAATATAATTCCTCACCCGGGACTGCTCTTCTTCGTATATCTTCCGTTGTTCCTCTTCCGGCTCACAGACGACCAGTTCGGCAGTAAGCTCCGGCAAATCGGCCAACACTTCTTCTTTGGTACGGCGTAAAATATACGGAGCGATCAGTTTACGTAAAGCTTCGCTCATCCGCCCTTCTGTATCGGCCAATATGGGACGGATAAAATGATCGCGAAAAAAACGCTGTGACCCGAGCATCCCCCGGTTCACCCAATTCATCACAGACCATAAATCGGTCAGTGAATTTTCTATCGGTGTACCCGACAAAGCCCAAAAACACCTTCCCTGAATACGCATCATTGCCTGATGGAGCTGAGAATCCGGATTTTTTAACATTTGTGCTTCATCGGCAATGACGATACCGAAAGTCAGGCGGGATAAAATATCAATATCATTCCGCAAGGTATGATAAGTGATCAATACCACATCCGAACGTTGCAGGTAAGAACGCAAATCGATACGATTCGTTCCGGCATAGATCGTCACGGTCAACTGAGGGGCGAATTTCCGAAGTTCATTCCGCCAATTATGGATCAAAGAAGCCGGCACAACTACCAGGCAGGTATGATATACCGATGAACGACCTCCCTCTTCCGGCTTGCTTTCCTCTTGCAGGTCATCGAACAAACTCAGTTGCTTCCCATTTTCAGGCCACCTGTTTACGGAAGGCTTTTTTACCCCTTCTTGCCTGTATTTCAGGATCAGGGCAATGGCCTGGAGCGTTTTTCCCAATCCCATATCATCAGCCAGGCATCCTCCCAACCCACATCGGTACAAACGGTACATCCATTCATAACCAAAACGCTGATATGGACGTAAAATTGCCTGGAAATCAATGGGTAAAGTCACTTCTTCCGGCAAATCCTCCGGTAATGAAAAATGACAGGTGGTTTCCGCCCTGTTTTTCAACAACACATACTGGCTGCGATGAAAAAACAGAGAATTCCCCTTTCCTTGAGCAAATAATAGTAACTCGGTATAGGTAGCGAACCATTCTTCAGGAATCAGAAATAAGGTGCCATCATCAAGCAAAAACTCACGTTTACCCGTCAAAATATGATCCCGGAAACGAAGCAAAGGAATCCGACGTCCATCGGCCAGCGTGACCTCTGCTTTCAATTCGAACCAATCCACAGTTTCCGATACCGAACAATCGATCTGCCAGGCTCCGATATAATAGGCCCGACGCAATGCTTTCTGAGTGAAACCGATCCCTATCGCCTTCAACTCCTCCCCATGCATCTGTACCCAGGTCACAGTCTTCTGCCAGGCATCGGCAATTACCTCCTCACCCACTTTATCCTGATCTTCGGCCTCTTTTTCAGTCCTCAGAGGCATCACAGTAACTTCCGGTAAATAGAAATACCCCTCCGTATCGTTCTTTACGCCCAATGTAATCAATTGCCGGGTTTGCAGCTGCTCCCATTCGGGATCCCGGTTGACCTTATAGAAAGCATAATGATCCCCGTCCGTATATAATTCCACCAAAGCTTTCCGGGACGACCAGCCGGGAATATATTGGTTACCGTATTTATATTCCAGCACCAGGACCGGCATGCCGAGTATATCACGCTCGAGTGACAGGAAAGCCTGTTTTTCTACTTCCCTTACGATCACGTCAAAACCTTGCACCTCGATCTCCTCATGCCGTACATTTTTCAGGATAAAACGCCGGAAATACATGCCTTCATTGGCCTTGGGGATCATAATCTCCCTTTTCTGTAAAAAAGGTTGCAGCCGCTGCCCGTCGAAATCTTCGGGAAAACGGAACAACTGTCTGCCCGAAACCACCCGGCAAGGCCGCCGTGTCAGTACCTTCAACTCGTAATCACTGGGATAAAAAGTCTTTTCTCCATCCGTCAAACGCAAAATATAACGGGTAAACTCCCCTGTCCTCTCGAATTTCAACAATGCCCGCAAAGGAACAGCCTTGAGCATCAGACGCTGATTCTTATAAAAATTATCCAAACGACTGGTCTTCAAAAACAAAGGAAAACCCGCTTCGGTCAGTTCATCCAGTACCTGTGCGACATACTTATCGATATAAGGCCGGATATCTTCACGGATATATGCCTCCTCGACTTTTTGCAGGAACATGCGCTCATCCTTAAATTTCTTCCGGCCGAACTGTTTAAAAAGCATAGGGGTATCATACTTACGGATCGTTTCCGTAATCTTTTTGACTACAGGCCATACTTCCAGGTCTTCATCCCCGATATACCGACCTGTGCTCTGAAAAAAATCACCGGCATCTATTGCCCGGTTGGCATACACCATCCAGCAATCCCAACGCTTCTCATATGATAAGATAAAAATAATCCGCTCCATCGCAAAAAAAAGAGAGCGCAAAGATACAAAATTATGTGCCAACCCCTCCTCCTGTCAACCGCCGAATTTTCCCAATCGAATCACGATTGCTTCGTAGGGCCGTAAAGAGAAAGCCTTATCTAATCGAGGCAGATCACTATAGTTGCACATCAAAATTTCCGCCCCCTGCATATCGATTTCCGGGTGAGCTTCTGCCTGTCTGGAAGAGAAATTCAGCACAACAAGATAGCGATATTTTTCTCCCTTACGGAGATAAGTATAGGTCTGGGGATTTTTTGCATCCAGCAAGGTATAGCCGGCATAAACCAAATCCGGAGAATTTTTCCGTAAAGCGATCAATTGCCGGAAATAATTCAATACCGACCAGGGATCTTTCTCTTCAGCATCAACATTCACTTCCTGATAGTCGGGATTCACTCCGATCCAGGGAGTTCCGGTTGTAAAACCGGCTTGCCAGGAGTCGTCCCATTGGAAAGGTGTCCGGGCATTATCCCGGGAAGTCTGTTGCTGCATCTGAAGAAACGATTGTGTATCTCCCTTGCGTTTTTTTATCTGTTTGTATTGGTTCAAAGTCGCAATATCCCGATACTCCTCGATCCGGTCGAACTTCGGATTACACATCCCGATTTCATCGCCTGCCAACCAATAAGGCGTTCCCCGCATCGTCAGTAAAAAAGTCGCCAGCATCTTAGCGGCATACCCCCTGAATTGCGGGCGGTCGTCCCCAAAACGACTCAACATCCGGGGCTGATCATGATTTCCCAGATAGATGGCAGGCCATCCCTTCCCAACTGCTTTATCCCAACCGGAGAACATTTTCTTTAAAGCGATCAGGCTATAAGCGATACCCGAATCGGGACGATCCGCCGTTGTATAATTCCTGACTTCCGAAGGGCCGAACCCATATAACATATCCAACTCCTGCCGCTCGGGTCCGACAAATTTTTCCACTTCTTTATAGGTAACGGCCGAACCTTCTCCGACGGTCATAATATCGTATTTGCTCAATACTTCACGGTTCATCTCATGCAAATATTCGTGTAAACGAGGTCCATGTGCATAAGAAGAAAACAAATCCGGATACTTCTTCCGGTCAATAGGCGGGAAAGCCGGATCTTTAGCAATCAATGGAATAGAATCCATCCGGAAACCATCGATCCCTTTATCGAACCAAAAACGCATCATATCATACACCGCTTCTCTTACCTCCCGGTTTTCCCAATTAAGATCGGGCTGCTTCCGTGAGAAATAGTGCAAATACCAGGCCCGGGTATGCGCGTCATAAGTCCAGGCCGACTCCTCGAAGTAACTGGGACGCAAGGGAGGAGTCTCCTGTTCGACCGGCCACCAATGATAATAGGTATAATACGGATTCTTCCGCGACTTACGGGCCTCTTGAAACCAGGGATGCTCATCACTGGTGTGATTTATAACCAGGTCCAGTACCAGTTTTAAATTCCGGACATGTACCTCACGGAGTAATAAATCGAAATCTTCCATCGTTCCGAATTCTTTCATAATAGCCCGGTAAACGCTGATATCGTATCCATTGTCATCGTTGGGCGAAGCATAAATCGGATTCAACCAAATAACATCGACTCCCAGACTTTTGATGTAATCCAAACGGGAAATTATCCCGCATAAATCTCCGATCCCATCACCATTACTGTCTTTAAAACTACGGGGATATATCTGATAAATCACCGCTTCTTTCCACCAAATTTTGTTATTCTGTTCCATATCGGTTTGGGTTAAAACGAACGGGGTAATTGATCCTACGGGCGCTTTTTCACGGCCACAGAAGCGACCGGCCGATACGGAGTCGGTGTATAGCTGTCCGAAAGGCCTCCCCATTCAGTTATCTTTTAACGTCAGAAAAAGTCAGAAGTTTCTAAATAATCTTACAATAGGAACTTTAGGACGCAAAATTTCGTTTTAAACAGGAAACCAATACCAGAAGAGATGGAAAACGGAGTTATGATGCAGTATTTCGAGTGGAATATGCCCAACGATGGGGATTTGTGGAATCAGTTGAAACGGGATGCCTCTCATTTGCATGCGATCGGAATTACAGCAGTCTGGATTCCTCCAGCTTACAAAGCCTTGAAACAAGACGATGAAGGATATGGTACCTATGACCTTTACGATCTGGGAGAATTCGATCAGAAAGAAACCATCCGAACGAAATATGGCACGAAACAGCAGCTTCAGGAAATGATTGAAGAGTTGCACAAAAATCAGGTCAGCGTCTACCTGGATGCTGTGATGAACCACAAAGCCGGAGCTGACTATACCGAAAAATTCATGGCCCGGGAGGTAAACCCCGAGCAAAGAGAAGAACAACTCAGTGATCCCTATGAAATCGAGGGGTGGACCGGTTTTAATTTTCCGGGCCGTGGAAATAAATACTCAGATTTCAAATGGCACTGGTATCATTTTTCAGGTATCGACTGCGACGTAGCTACCGGTAAAAAAGGAGTTTTCCAGATTGTCGGCGAAGGGAAAGCCTGGAGCGAGGGAGTAGACGACGAAAACGGCAACTACGATTTTCTGATGTTTGCCGATATCGACTTCGATCATCCTGAAGTAGTGGAAGAAATGAAGAAATGGGGAATCTGGGTCAGCCAGGAATTACACCTCGACGGGATGCGTCTGGATGCCATCAAACACATCAACGATCAATTTATCGCTCATTTTCTCGAGGCCGTCAGAGCTAAGCAAGGACAACAATTTTACGCTGTAGGAGAATATTGGAAAAACGATAAAGACTCGTTGGATAAATATCTTTCCGAAGTGAAATATAAGATAGACCTATTCGATGTCCCCCTGCATTATCATTTTTTCCAGGCTTCACAAAAAGGCAGGGACTACGATTTACAGGAACTGTTCACCGACACCCTGGTCAACGACCATCCTGATTTAGCGGTTACTTTTGTAGACAACCACGATTCACAGAAAAACAGTTCCCTGGAATCTCAAATCAAAGACTGGTTCAAACCGCTAGCTTATGGCTTGATCTTATTGAGAAAAGACGGTTACCCCTGTATTTTCTACGGCGACTATTATAGCATTAAAAGAAAGAAATCTCCCCATCGGCTGATCCTGGATATTTTATTGGACGCCCGTAAAAAATATGCTCACGGGGAACAGCAAGACTATTTCGACCACCCCAATACAATCGGCTTCACCCGCAAAGGGGATATAGCCCATCCGCATTCCGGCCTGGCCCTTCTGATTTCGAACGGCGAAGACGGAGATAAAATCATGCAGGTAGGCACAGAACATCAAGGTGAAGTATGGCACGAGATTACCGGCAACCGCCAGGAAGAAGTAACCATAGACGAAGAAGGAAACGGCAAATTCACGGTTTCCGGTGGTAAACTCGCAGTATGGGCTGCAAAATCCCTGTGAAAATGTAGAGAAAAGTTCAAAAAACTTTCACTATCTTTACGGCGGTAATTTTACCAGGTTTTAAAGGTAGATATCATTCTACGGTTTTCATGAATACTTCTTTTGCAGACATAGAAAAAAAGGAGAATCGGAAGGACCTGATCATTTCAATATGTGTATTCTTGTCGGGGTTCTCCTGTTTTGCTCAGCTCTACTATTTCCAGCCTTTGTTACCGGATTTAGCCAAAGATTTTGTTCTCTCGGCCAGTGAGAGTAGTTTTGCTATTTCTTTTTCGACCCTGGGCATGGTCTTCGGGCTTTTTACCACCATGTTCGTGGCCGACCGTATCCCCCGGAAAAAAATGATCAGTATCGGATTGCTCAGTTCGTCGATTTTCTCCGTTGCAGCCTCTTTCTCACCGACCTTTCTTCCGCTGATTTTGCTCAGTGCTGCCAAAGGTTTTCTATTGTCCGGTGCCACTTCTGTGTCTATGGCTTACATTGCGGAAGAGGTATCCCTCCGTAACAAAGGAAAAATCATTGGACTGTATATTGCCGGAAACGCGCTGGGAGGTATGGCCGGACGAGTCATTTCTTCCTGGATCGGCGCCCTTTATACCTGGCGGATCGCATCGGTCAGCATCGGTTTGATCTGCGCCTTATTCGCCATATTGTTCCTGCTGTTCAGTCCCCGCTCTACCAATTTTATGCCCCGCAAGGAAAGCTTTCATTCCCTCATCATTGAAAATCTCAAACTGATCACTTCAAAAGCATTGGTTCCTTTCTACCTGACCGGAGGATTGATCCTGGGAGTTTTCGTCAGCTTATACAATTACCTGGGATTCTATCTGACCAAATCACCTTTCAATTTCCCGGAACATTACATCCATTACATTTATCTGATGTATATATTCGGTATTTTCGGGTCGATTGCGACAGCCGGCCTCACCCGGTATTTCAATCATTTTAAGGTATTAAAAACCATGTTTTTAGTTTCAGCCACCGGCATTTTACTATTATACATCACCAACTTCTGGGTCGTGACTTTAGGACTGGCTGTATTTACGTTCAACTTCTTTGTCGTACATGTTTTATGTAACCGTATTGTCAGCGATTACAATCTCTCCAAGCGTTCGGTCACCATTTCCATCTATCTGCTCACCTACTACCTGGGATCCAGTTTGCTAGGCTGGGGTACCGGTGTGATCCTGGATACCTGGGGATGGCAATATTTCCTGGGTAGCCTGATCCTGATCCTCCTGATAAATTATGGTATTGTTATCGCGGGCGTAAAGCGCATGCGGGCCGGTCTTTCTTAGGCTTCCGGATTTTCTGCCAAAAGCCGGTTATATATATTGAAGTCCTCCTGCCCGAAACAAACGACAATCACCTGTTCAAAACCGGGATAAGCAGCTAAAAAACGAGTAATTTCCCGAAGTGCGATCCGGGCAGCCCCGAGCTTAGGATAATGGTATACACCGGTGCTGATACATGGGAAAGCGATGGTTTTCAATCCATTCTCTACTGCCAGCTGCAAACTGTTACGATAGCAGGAGGCTAACAATTCCGGTTCATGCTGCCCGCCCCCACGATAAACCGGTCCTACCGTATGTATCACATAAGCCGCCGGTAAACGATACCCTTTCGTGATCTTCGCCTCCCCTGTCGGGCAACCGTTCAACTTCCGGCATTCCTGCAACAATTCAGGTCCGGCTGCCCGATGAATCGCTCCATCAACACCTCCCCCACCCAACAACGAAGAATTCGCAGCATTCACAATCGCATCTACCTCTAAATGCGTAATATCATCTAAAAGAATTTCCAAACGTTTCATTATTCAAGTTAGTTTATAAACTTCACAAACTAAAATTTATCGGTACGATAAATTTTCAGCCCTGTTTCAGATATTGCGGAGAGAATATCCGTTGTCCCCAGAGCATTTGCATGACACCACGCAAAGAAAGATATACCAGAAATGCCAACCACAACATGTGATTATCGGTTCCTCCCGAAAAACAGTAATAAATCAGGAAAAAAGCCCCTGCTGCGACTGCCATAGCCCACAGCATCTGTCGGGTAGCCGTAGCTCCGATCAGGATACCGTCCCACAAGAAAGCACTGAAACCTGCTAAAGGAACGGCCAGCACCCAGTAATAATAGTCTCCTGCCACCCGGATCACCTGCTGATCATTGGTCAATAAACTTAAAAAATTTTTCCCTCCCACGCCATACAACAAGGTAAATAAAAGTGACATTCCTACTCCCCAACCGAATAAATTACGCACCGCATGCCGGAGTTTTTTCAGATCACAAGCTCCGATATAACGTCCGGCCAACGCTTCGGCCGCATAGGCAAAACCATCCATAATATAGGAAAAAAGAGTAAAGAGCTGCATCAACAACGTATTCACAGCGAGAATAGTATCCCCCTGACGTGCACCGGTAGAAGTGAAAAAAGTAGTGACGGCAATCAAACAAACAGTTCTCAAAAAGATATCCCGGTTGACGGCAAAGAAACGGCGCATAGCCACCAACTGTAAACTATTGCGCAAAACGATCCGGGAACGCAACAACCCGTAACGCTTTCTCCACAATAGCAAAGCCATGAGCAATCCCGACCATTCGGCCACCACGGTTCCCAAAGCCACTCCTTCGACCTTCATGCCTAAGCCGAACACAAAACAAAGACTACAGACGATATTGATGATATTGACAGCGATAGCGATATACATCGGGAAACGGGAATTCTGCATTCCGATAAACCATCCCTTAAAACCATACATCGCTAATACAGCCGGAGCCCCCCAAATACACACCCGGAAATAGGTGACGGCATATTGTTCTACCTCCGGGCTGGTATCCAATAAATAAAAGGCCAACCGTTCGACAGGATATTGCAAAATCAGGATAGCAGCAGCAGATATCAAACCGACACTGACCGCTTGTACCAATACTTTTACTTCTGCATCAGCATCCTTACGCCCATAGGCCTGAGAGGTCAATCCACTGGTGCCCATACGCAGGAAACCGAAATTCCAGTAGAGGATATTGAATAACAACCCTCCTACCGCAATAGCACCGATATAAGACGCAGACCCGAGATGCCCGACAATCGTGACATCCACCAAACCGAGTAAAGGGACGGTGATATTAGATACGATAGAAGGTATCGCTAATTGTAAAATCCGCCGGTTCATTCCATCAATTATTTTCGTATACCGTAGCTCCCCAATCTAAAGTATAATAATAGGTATTCATATAAGACCACTTCGAAAAAGGAATATAAGAAGTCAGTCCGCTGAATTTATCTGCAGGCACCTCTTCGCCGAACAATTTTTCGGTAGCTGCTTTGTAGATCACCACCTTGTCCAATTGTTTTTTAAACGAGTTATATTCCTCTTCGGTAGTCATCTTCCGGATATAGTCGCCGAAATCGAAAAATACCGTAGGTAATCCCCCCTGACTCAGCGGATAATGCCAGGCTCTCACATAATCGGTCTTCCCGGCCAGAAGAGTGCGTACCTTTTCAGCCAAGGATTCTAATTCTTCGGTCTTTACCAGCCCGACCACCGCCGAACGATACAAGGAATTAGCCTGGAACCGATTATAGTAATTATAATATTCCCGGCAAATTTGTTTCATGGCTTCTTCTCCTCCCCAAAGCAGAGGCATCATTTTTTCATAGGGGAAACCATCGGAAATCACCTCAGCAGGAGAGGCGATCATATAATCGGTTTTATTTCTCAATTCATAAGCCACCTCTATTCCTCCCATAAAACATACATCCCAAAGGATAAAGTTGAAATGTCCGGGCAAGCAGGCAGCCATCTCCCGGATATCCATATAAGCCTTCCCCGTTGTTCCGGGATGTTCGTCTTCGGCATAATATTTCGTCCTCGGCATATCCGGATCAGGCAACCGCATCGCATATCCCCCCGGGAAGGAATATTCCGGCGGCACCCACCCCAGACCATGCGACCACAATACCAACCCATAGGAAGAGGCCGGATATCTTTTTTGCACTTCCTTTACCACCCTTGCCAACACTTCGGGTGAAGCCGAATTTTCTTCTGTATAAGTCTCCAAGGTATCCAGACGGCACCCTTTCCCCCCTTTAACGGTCAGCAGACGAGGCACATCATACCGGGGATCGATATAAATCACCAGCCGTCCTGCCGTTTGTTCCATCCCTTTCAGGATAGACTCTATATTGGTTTCACCGTCTTCATTCAGATTATTATCGGCTGCCATATAAATCAATACGGTACGTTCGCCGTATTCCGGCTCGATCTTATCGGAATCATGGCAAGCGCTAAAGATCATAACGCTATATATCAGAAAGAAAAAACGAATTTTACTAAATACCTTGAACTTCATCGGGCTTTATGCTTTAATCGATATCATTATTTTGCGTGTGAAGATACAAAAAAAACCGATAAAGCATTATATTTGTTCCGTGGAATCGATCGGGACAGAAGTTACCGGCTCTTTGTTTCCCACCGATAAAACCCTATATTTTCAAATTGTAAAAAAATGCAACCTGTCATTTACCCTATCGAGAAAAAGAAGCTTATCGCCGAGCTGACTGAAGAACATTTTATGCGGAAGACGAATAAAGGCGGTAATGAAATATATACCTTCGATGCTCATTCTGCTCCAAACCTGATGCAGGAAGTCGGGCGTATCCGCGAGCTTACGTTCCGTAGTGCCGGAGGTGGTACCGGGAAAGAAACCGACATCGACGAATTCGATGTCGATCCACAAACTCCTTATCAGCAACTGATCGTCTGGGATCCCCAGGAACAGGAAATTATCGGAGGCTACCGTTATATTCTTTGTGACCATCTATCGCTCAATGCCGAAGGAGAACCGAACCTGGCGACAACCGAACTTTTCCGTTTTTCAGATCAATTCAAATCCGATTACCTGCCGAAAATGATCGAACTCGGACGTTCTTTCGTACACCCGATCTACCAGTCGACCCGCATGGGACGGAAATCTGTTTTCGCTCTGGATAATCTCTGGGACGGCTTGGGAGCCCTCACGGTAGAACATCCCCAGATAGAATATTTTTTCGGGAAAGTGACGATGTATACCAGTTTTAATATTCAGGCCCGGAATATGATCCTCTATTTTATAGATAAATATTTCAAGGATACAGCAGGTTTAGTGGTTCCTATCCACCCCCTGGATATTCAAATCGACGAGGAACAGATGAAAAAAATCTTTATCGGTAATAATTATAATGAAGATTACAAGATATTGTCCCATTATGTCCGGGAATTGGGAGAAAACATTCCTCCCCTGGTAAATGCTTATATGAGTCTGTCCCCTTCGATGAAGATGTTCGGAACAGCCATCAACCCCGGTTTCGGCGGAGTGGAGGAATCCGCGATATTGATAAAAATTGCAGATGTATACGAAGCCAAAAAGAAACGGCACATTTCTACCTATATTCCCCGTATTCTCGGAAGACTGAAAGGGAAAAAATGACCGATCATAGCTCAATGTTGCGTACTTAGATAGTATGAAGATGAATGCCATTATCGGTTGGAATGAGGAGATTGCAGAGGTAACTGGTAAATACATTACTAATTCTATGAGAGAGAATATCTCTCCCTCTATAAAATATCCCCAAAATGAAAATTTTATACCTATTATCGTTTTTTATTCTTCTATTCTCTTGTAAACAGGAGGCAGACAACGGCATAAAAATCGACCTGACACAAAAGAAGACCAAGATACGCTACTCGGAATTCGTAGATTCCGTAAGCTATCTCACCTTATATTCGAACGATTCATGCATCGTTTCCCAAATCCGGCAATTATATGTAGACAGTAGTTACATTATCCTTTCGGATCGAAACGGAAACGGTATATGTGTCTTTCAAAACAATAAACTACTCTGCAACATTGCCCATTATGGACGCGGACCGCAAGAATTCATCACTATCACTGGTTTTTGCCTGGATAAAATCAATAAACACATCTGTATATATGACAACGAGAGCAGAAAATTAGTAAAATACACTTACAACGGAAAGTTTGTCGGCAAATATCCTTTGCCGGATTTAATGCGGTCGTTTACTAACGTTAAAGGAAAATTCATTTGTATCCAACCTGCATATTTACGTAAAATGCGATCCGGGATTTGGACTACCGATTCCGAAGGGAAATTCGGGAAAGTACTGGTACCCGAGAACAGCGATAACGTATACGAAGCCCTTTATCCGCATTATTTCAATTATAATGACGAAGGTATTTCTTATTACGACAGGTATGATAACAGGCTCTTTTTTATTACTCCCGATTCCGCCTATCTGAAATACCGGTTCAATTTGATTCCCGCAATGCCGAAAGCATTGAAAAGAAGTGAAGATAAAGGAGTACAGGATTATTTTATGTTGGCTACATGTTATGATTTTGAAAAGTATATACTACTTTTTTATGGCTCGACGAAAAAGTTTTACCAGGTACTATACAATAAAGCGGATTCCACTTACCGGGTAACAGAAGATCTTGTCAATGATCTGTTACCTGACGATAAACACAAAGTATCCCAACATTACATCGATCCCTATACACTTGCAGTGGAAATGAGCGCTGAGGAAAACGATTATAATCTACATCTACAAATTTTACATATAAAAAAATAAAATCAAGAAGTATGTTCTTTTTAGACAAAGCATACATACAAACAACCATTCAAAAACAGACCAATAAAAAAATCATTTTCATAATTAGCTATGTAGGGACATTCGGAAAAGATGGCATATGAAATGATTATAACCTATCATCTTCATATGCCATCTTTATTTATTCAGATATTTACAGAATATTCCGATCACAGCCTCGCCGATCAGCGTCAGAGCTTAGGATTATTCCATCTCTTTTTCAATTCCGGCAATCTGCTCGACATTCAAATCGCTTTCGTTACTATTGGAAGCGATGTCGTAATGTCTCAGGGGATTCTGGGCTAACTCGGCATTCATCTGCCGGTTATTATACACATCGATAGCCAGATAAAGTGCATTACGCATACCCGATTCATCTGCTATGCCCTGCCCGGTGATATCATACGCCATACCATGCACCGTAGAGGTATAGACAATAGGCAATCCTGCCAATAACACCGCACCTTCATTACCCTCTATCGTTTTGAAAGGAATCATCCCCTGGTCGTGATACATGGCCAGAATAACATCGAACTTCTCAAATTCCACGCCGCTGAACAATCCGTCCGGCGCATATGGTCCCAAAGCCATGATCCCATTATCCCGGGCTCGTTCGATCGCCGGAATAATCACATTCTTCTCTTCTTCCCCATACATACAGTTCTCGCCGGAATGGGGATTGAGTCCCAACACGGCAATCCGGGGTTTCCGGATGGTAAAATCTTTCTTCAGACAAGCATCCAGTAACTTCAGTTTATAGTAAATATTGTTGACCGTAATATTTCCGGCAATATCCCGGAACGGCAGATGATTGGTAACGAATCCCATCTTCATCTTTTCCCCCACCAACAGCGGCATGACATTACGGGTTTCATATCTTTCGCTAAAAAATACCGGACAGCTTGCTGCGGGCTTAAAGGAATTGCACCCCTGGGGAGCTCCTACCAGAACATCGATCTCATTCCGGTCCAAAGCTGTCAGAGCCGCCTTCAACGCCAGCATCGCCGCATCGTCCGACTCCGGTGTCTCCTGCCCCAAATCCACTTTGATCGCATCGTCTACACAATTGACGATATTACACCTTTTCGGATTCGCATCCTGGGCATTCTGAATACTATTCAAACTGAAATTCTCTATATTTAAAGCTTTCCGATGATAAGCAGCCACCTTCGAGGATCCGAACAATACCGGGGTACATACTTCGCAGATCCGATTTTCTGCCATCATTTTAATGATCAACTCATAGCCAATACCATTGACATCTCCATGAGTTAATCCTACTGTAAGTCTATTCTCCATATCATACTCTGTTTGTAGCTTACAAATATAGAGAGAATTCACCAAATACCGACAGAATTGAACAGAATAAAGTTTTACTCTTGTTCATGTAATGCCTGATTTATTTCTTCTAAAAATTTATCAGAGAAAATAATAGTCTCCGGCGGCAAATCGTTCGACCGTCTTCGGATGAATTTCGCCATCTTTTTTAACGAAGCAGGATCTTCCTGTTTTATCAATTTGCCGATATTCTCAGTCAGCACTTTCTGCTTACGTATATCCAAGTTGCTGAATTCAGCAACACAGACTCTGACATATTTTTTCAGGTTGCCGGTCATCCGGGACTCGACCAAGCGGGAAATGGATTCATAGGTCCCTTGTTCTTTCTCCGGCAAAAGTACAATTTTCCGCTTCCATTGCCGGTATTGTCTTTTATCTAATACTTCATTTCTTAATACAACCCCTAGAAAACAACGTTCTGCCTCATTTTTGTACAAGAGAGTGAAGTGTCTGTTTATTTTTTCCCCGAACGATGGATCGAAATTTTTCAGATTTCCGACAAAGAATTGTGCTCTGTTATTCGTCCAATCCAGCGTATAACGCAGATAGACAAAAAGATTTTCTTTCTGCATGCGTTGTTCATAAGATAAAGAGTAGAAATAATCTTCAATAACTTTGTTTCCCTCCTTATACTTACCGTTTCTCATCAAATTAGAGACAAAATATTCTACAAGCCTGGGTGTCCTTTCTCCGGCAAGATAACGTTCAGTAACACGAAAAGGAGAAAATTCCGGATCGATATTTTCTTCCATTCTCATAATGAATCGCTCCGCATCCATTGCACCGACAATACGGAACACAGCTTGTCCTGACGTATCGACCACGACAAAAGTGGGATAAGCCTCTATCCCGAATTTTTTCGCCCACTCTCTTCCTTCCTTTTCCGCATTCAATTGAAGACAGACAAACCGTTCGTTCAGATAATCACCGATGTGCTTCTGTGGAAACACTTCTTTCGTCATCCGCTTACAGGGAGCACACCAATCAGTGTAAAAATCGATAAAAACTTTCCGATTTTTCTCTTTCGCCAAAGTCAACGCCTCAGTATAACCCAACGATCGAAAATTCGTTTGTGCCTGAGTCCAAAGACTCAAAACACAAACAAATGCTATTGATATGATTTTTTTCATAATGGCTCTAATAATTCGAAAACTTCCAAACCACTTTTACCACTTTCAAATCTGTTTTCCAAACCTCTTTTTCATGAGGAGTGATCTTGATCGCATTCACATCATCGGCTATAGAATATTTTCTGACGACTCCTTTTTCCGAACTATCATAAGTAGCTACGATAAAATCACTT
>NZ_LARE01000182.1:0-679 GCF_000980245.1 Odoribacter sp. N15.MGS-14 | reverse complement strand
CCACCTGGGGAGTACGCCGGCAACGGTGAAACTCAAAGGAATTGACGGGGGCCCGCACAAGCGGAGGAACATGTGGTTTAATTCGATGATACGCGAGGAACCTTACCCGGGCTTGAACTGCAGGAGAACGATTCAGAGATGATGAGGTCCTTCGGGACTCCTGTGGAGGTGCTGCATGGTTGTCGTCAGCTCGTGCCGTGAGGTGTCGGCTTAAGTGCCATAACGAGCGCAACCCCTCTCCGTAGTTGCCATCGGGTTATGCCGGGCACTCTGCGGACACTGCCACCGTAAGGTGTGAGGAAGGTGGGGATGACGTCAAATCAGCACGGCCCTTACGTCCGGGGCCACACACGTGTTACAATGGCCGTCACAGAGGGGAGCCGGGCGACCGGCTCATGATCCTTAAAAACGGTCTCAGTTCGGACTGGGGTCTGCAACCCGACCCCACGAAGCTGGATTCGCTAGTAATCGCGCATCAGCCATGGCGCGGTGAATACGTTCCCGGGCCTTGTACACACCGCCCGTCAAGCCATGAAAGCCGGGGGCGCCTGAAGTCCGTGACCGCAAGGATCGGCCTAGGGCGAAACTGGTGATTGGGGCTAAGTCGTAACAAGGTAGCCGTACCGGAAGGTGCGGCTGGAACACCTCCTTTCTGGAGAGGCCGCTCTTTCCCTTCCCG
>NZ_LARE01000181.1:0-684 GCF_000980245.1 Odoribacter sp. N15.MGS-14 | reverse complement strand
GGTTTGGCACCTCGATGTCGGCTCATCGCATCCTGGGGCTGTAGTAGGTCCCAAGGGTTGGGCTGTTCGCCCATTAAAGCGGTACGCGAGCTGGGTTCAGAACGTCGTGAGACAGTTCGGTCCCTATCCGGCGTGGGCGTAGGATATCTGAGAGGAGCTGTCCTTAGTACGAGAGGACCGGGATGGACGGACCGCTGGTGTACCGGTTAGACTGCCAAGTCTACGGCCGGGTAGCCAAGTCCGGAAGGGATAAACGCTGAAGGCATCTAAGCGTGAAGCCCCCCTCAAGATGAGATGTCCCATTCGAAAGAAGTAAACCCCCTTGAAGACGACGAGGTAGATAGGGCAGGGGTGGAAGTGCAGTAATGCACGGAGCTGACTGTTACTAATAGGGTGAGGGCTTGACCAAGAAATGGGAAAGGCGGTTATAAAGTAGCTGCCGGACTCACGCAGAGGTAAAATGATTCCATTAGGATGTAACATGTATGTAGTTTTGAAGGTACAGAACGGAAACGGTAGCCGGTTGGTTATCGTTTTTTTTGTTGCCTTTTCTTTACTTTTACCCTATTTTTTTTCTTTATATTCTGTTAAAATATTTTTTAAATCAATTCATAAAATGATATGAGTGTCAAAAGGTCTTTTGCCACTCATTTGATACCTCGGATTGCGACCCAGCTACGCTGC
>NZ_LARE01000180.1:0-694 GCF_000980245.1 Odoribacter sp. N15.MGS-14 | reverse complement strand
GGTTTGGCACCTCGATGTCGGCTCATCGCATCCTGGGGCTGTAGTAGGTCCCAAGGGTTGGGCTGTTCGCCCATTAAAGCGGTACGCGAGCTGGGTTCAGAACGTCGTGAGACAGTTCGGTCCCTATCCGGCGTGGGCGTAGGATATCTGAGAGGAGCTGTCCTTAGTACGAGAGGACCGGGATGGACGGGCCGCTGGTGCACCGGTTAGACTGCCAAGTCTATAGCCGGGTAGCCAAGCCCGGAAGGGATAAACGCTGAAGGCATCTAAGCGTGAAGCCCCCCTCAAGATGAGATATCCCATCCGAAAGGAGTAAACCCCCTTGAAGACGACGAGGTTGATAGGGCAGGGGTGGAAGTACGGTAACGTATGGAGCTGACTGCTACTAATAGGGTGAGGGCTTGACCAACAAGCTTGGTTATGATATAATTGCTTAGTCAACATGTATGTAGTTTTGAAGATGTGATAATCTTCTATAGCAAAGAAATTTGCAAGGCCCAGTGGCTCAGTTGGTTAGAGCGCCGCCCTGTCACGGCGGAGGTCGTGAGTTCGAGTCTCATCTGGGTCGTTACATACCGAAAGGTATGTACGATAATTGAATATGTGGGATCTTAGCTCAGCTGGGAGAGGATCTGCCTTACAAGCAGAGGGTCATAGGTTCGAGCCCTATAGGTCCCATATACATTAAGGGTGG
>NZ_LARE01000027.1:0-39561 GCF_000980245.1 Odoribacter sp. N15.MGS-14 | reverse complement strand
ACCGGACCCTCGTTCCTGCTCCAATGGTCTTCCGCCACAAAACCCTGCATCTTCCGTCAGCACTACAGGGCAAAGAAGGAAAGTTTTATTGAATGAAAGAGCAGGCCGCCCTGACCGGAGTATGGATACTTGGGTTACCTGACCGGATTATTTCTATAAAATAGCGATGGCTGAATTAATCCCTCATGTAGGGGGGGCAGAAAAACAGCTGTTTGATAGAAGTTTATACTTTTCAGGTCACAGTTCGTTTTCCATGCAGTGATAACGTAAGTCGGAGGTGTTCGTGTTGGGGGACCATTGGAGCTCTGTCGGGTGTCGTCTTGCTTTTTCTGAACGCCCGACCGGTGGTGTCTGAGCGAAGCGAGTTCCGCCGGTCAGTGAAAGAAAAAGGTAGACGACCGACAGAAGCGACCGGGTCCCCCAACACGAACACCGAAGACGAACAAGTAACAAAATAATTCTACATTTATCGGTGTAAGGTATATAACTGCCAAAATTTATTCATTGAGGACTTTCCAGAGTATATCTTTCAATTCGGTAAGGCCGGTTCCTGTCACAGAGGAGATAAAGACATAAGGGATATCGGGGAGATCGCACTCCATCTCTGCCATCAGTTCTTTATCGGCACAGTCTGATTTTGAAATGGCCAATACGCGTTTTTTATCCAGAAGCTCCGGATTGTATTGTTTCAATTCGTTTAACAGGATGTTATATTCCTGATGAATATTCTGACTGTCGGCAGGTACCAGAAATAGCAATACCGAGTTGCGTTCGATGTGGCGCAAAAATCGGATACCCAGTCCTTTTCCTTGGTGTGCTCCTTCGATAATACCGGGAATATCTGCCATAACGAACGAACGTCCATCACGGTAATTGACGATTCCCAGGTTAGGAACGAGTGTCGTGAAAGGGTAATTGGCGATTTCGGGTTTAGCAGCAGATACTACCGACAATAAGGTCGATTTGCCGGCATTGGGGAATCCGACCAGGCCCACATCCGCCAATACCTTTAATTCGAGAATGACCGTCCGTTCGACACGGGGTTCTCCGGGTTGGGCAAAACGGGGTGTCTGATTCGTTGCCGAACGGAAGTTCCAGTTACCCAAACCTCCGCGTCCTCCCTTGACCAGGATAAAACTTTCTCCGTCTTGCGTGATTTCACAAATCGTTTCACCGGTTTCTGCATCCCGGGCAACTGTTCCTAAAGGAACTTCGATTGTAACATCTTCACCATCGGCACCTGTACTCCGGTCTTCACTTCCGTTTCCGCCGTCACCTGCAAATACATGGCGCTGGTATTTCAAATGGATCAGTGTCCAGTAATTTCGGTTTCCACGGACGATGACATTGCCTCCCCGTCCTCCGTCACCTCCATCCGGTCCGCCTTTCATCGTTCGTTTATCCCGGTGTAAATGGGCGGATCCCCGGCCTCCGGCACCACTCCGGCAGAAGGTTTTTACATAATCGACAAAATTCGTAGAAGCCATAATATGAAAAAGTAAAAGGTAAAAAATCTTAGGCATTCAGGATATAGAGATCCGGATAATTTCTTCCCAAACCATCGTAATCCAAGCCTCTTCCCACGACAAAATCGTTTTCCAGTTCAATGCCTTTGTAGGCGATGGGTACCTGACAGACTGCGGCTTTGGGTTTATGGAATAAAGTGGCGACGATCACTTGTTTCGGATTCTTAGCATGTAAATATTCCAGCAAATGCTTCATCGATCTTCCGGAGTCGATGATATCTTCCAGAATGACGACCGTACGGTTCTGTATGTCCTCTTTTAGCCCGATCAACTCTTGGATTGCTCCGGTAGAACAGGTTCCGCTATAGGAAGCGACTTTGACAAAGCTGATTTGTGTACCCGGAATGACGATTTGTTTAATCAGGTCTGATGTGAACATAAAAGAACCGTTCAAAATACTTAAAAATAGAGGTTGGGTATCGGCTAGCTCCCGGTTCATCTGTTCGGCCATTCGGGTAATGACTTGATCGATTTTAGTAGCTTCGATAAAAGGACGAAACTCTTTGTCATGTAATATGATATTTCCCATTTTGCTAAATTGCTATCCCTTTGAGTATTTATTTGGACAAAAGTAATATTTTTAAGGCATATATGGAGGGACAAATCAGATTATATTTATTTTTGTATCGATTAGTCTGATGAATTTTACCTTATAAAACAAATATCGAATGAATCCAAGAGTAAGTATTATTATGGGGAGTACTTCCGATCTGGCCATTATGGAGAAGGCGGCGAAAGTATTGGATGACATGGGTATTCCATTTGAAATGAATGCCTTGTCGGCTCATCGTACTCCTGCAGAGGTGGAGGCTTTTGCCAAACAGGCTGCAGAGAGAGGAATAGAAGTCATTATCGCCGGAGCCGGTATGGCTGCCCATCTGCCCGGAGTCATTGCGGCCATGACACCGGTGCCGGTGATCGGGGTGCCGATCAACGCCTCTTTGAACGGAATGGATGCTTTGTTGGCTATTACTCAGATGCCTCCGGGAATTCCTGTCGCTACAGTGGCTATCAACGGTGCGATGAATGCCGGAATTCTCGCCGTACAAATATTGGCTGTCGGAGATCAGGAGTTGAAAGAAAAGATGATTCATTTTAAAGAATCTTTGAAAAAGAAGATTGTCGATGCCAATAAAGAATTGGCTGCGGTGAAATACAATTTCAAAACAAATTGATCTCAACCGACTTATATAAGATCCCGTAAAGAATTGTCTATTCTTTACGGGATCTTTTTGTAAATATTTTTAAATTAAGTTTGTTTTTAAGTAAATAATTCATAAATTTGAAAATAGAATAAGATGAGATGTTATTGTTGTGTAGCATTGCGTGATACCGGCGGTATAAGGTAATTTATTTTTTGTTCGTTCTGTTTCGTCGCTTAATTTCATACCGTCGGTATTTTTAATGGAGAGTTCCCCCTTGTGGTAACGGGATGTTAGGATTTTATATCTGATGCAGAACTACAGCTTACTGCCTGTTGCGAGATCCGGCCTGACAGAAGTTGCGTAATTTTCAGTACCATGAGATGCTGGCAGTTTTGGTTATTTCTACTGTTTTCACTAGTCTCTTTGGATGTTTGGGCGCAGGATTTACCTGATATTGAACGTTTGCTGGAAGGAAATGATATTCTGAATACCGAAGATGGATACGAGGAGATGGTCGATATCCTTTCTAATCTGTTGATTACTCCGGTGAACGTGAATATGGCTGGGTTCGATTCCCTCAAGATGTTATTTTTATTGTCCGACAGCCAGATCGATCAGTTGTTGGAATTTCGAAAGAAATACGGAAATTTTCTTCATATCAACGAGTTGTTGTTGGTACCGGGAATTGGGAAGAAAGATCTGGAGAATATCCGGCCTTTTATTACTTTAGGGCATCCGGAAGTCCGGGACCGGGTGAAAGCGATAAGATTACGTAGCCGGCAGGAATTACTGACCCGTGCCAAAGTGAATCTCCCCTTGCAGGAAGGGTACACAACCTATTCACCGGCTGATTTTGACACCCGGAAAGAGTATGAACGCAAAGTAGATAATCGTTTCCATGGCCCTCCGGTCGGGCTATTACTCAAGTATAAAGCGACGATCGGGCAACATCTGCAAGCTGGTTTGACCCTTGAAAATGATTCGGGTGAAGGGTATTTTACCCGGTATCAGAAAAACGGTTTCGATTTTTTATCAGCCCACGTAAGTATTCATACAGATCGTTTTTTTCAACGGATTCTTTTGGGTGATTACCGATTACAATGGGGGCAGGGCTTAGTGGCTTGGGGCGGTTTTGCTTCTGGAAAATCGGATGTTGTCGTCGGAAACGAGAAATCGGGCAAAGGTTTTTCGCCCTATACTTCTGCCGATGAAAATAATTACCTGAGAGGGGTTGCACTGGCCCTGAAACCTTGTCAGCAGGTGATGGCAGAGGTGTTTTTTTCCAGGAAGAAAACCGATGGTAATATCGTACAGGCGGATACATTAGTAGTAGAGGATCTGCTGTCGGTTTCTTTGTATGAATCCGGTTATCACCGGAATAATAATGAGTGCCGGAAAAAACATACCCTGGAAGAACTGACTACGGGAGGGGCCCTACATTGGAATGCACTGGCCTTTAAGCTTGGACTGAACGCTTTGTATTATGATTTTAAACCGGCCTTGATGATCGGGGATCGTATTTATCAGCAATATAACGATACGGGGCACAAACGTTTTTTGATGAGTGTGGATTATAAAACTTCGTTTCGCGGAATATATTGGTTTGGAGAGACGGCTTTTAGCGGAGCCGGTTCCTGGGCTACGATCGACGGGATGAGGTGGGGAAATTCGTTCTTATCTGCCTGTTTGCTTTATCGTCGTTACGATAAAAAATATAGCTCCCATTATGCTGCCGGATTTGGGGAATATTCCAATACTGCAAATGAGGAGGGGGTGTATTTCGGTGCCGATATCTCTCCCCTGAAAAACTTGAAGATTAATCTGTACTATGATTGGTTCCGTTTTTTTAGTCCCCGTTATGGTGCTACTATTCCCGGATCGGGGTGGGAGTTGTTGGGACAGATCGGTTACCGGCATGGGAATTGGGAACATAGTTTTCGGCTAAAACGGGAGATCCACCCGGAAGATACAAAAGAAAAAATCTCTGTTCAGCGGGAAAAAAGTGAATATCGTTATCAGATCGGCTATCGGATAACGCGTCGACTCGAGTTGAGGACCCGTTTCAGCCTTTCTCATTACCATAAGGAGCAAGTCAAAGAAAAAGGTTTTTTGGTCTACCAGGATTTGATTTATGCCACCCGGAATAATCGGTTCAAAATGCAATATCGTTTGGCTTGGTTTAAGACCGATTCTTATCAGTCGAGGATTTATGCGTACGAGAACAATGTGTTGTATGGATATTCCTTTCCTTCTTTTATGGGAGAGGGGTGGCGTACTTACCTGAACTTGAGTTGGAAGCCGTTAAACGGTCTCACATGTTACCTGAAAGGCGGATTTACAGTATATCCCGACCGGAAAGAAATTAGTTCGGGGGTTACGAAAGTGGAAGGAAATAAATTGTATGATCTTGCTTTACAGTTACGGTTTACCTTTTGAGATCGTTTACTCCGGTTTGTTTTTGGCATGCAGCAATTGCATGATTTCTTCATCCGTCAATTTTTTCACATTGGTGATGATCATATTCTCATGCAAGAAATTACCATATTGATTACATTCGTCGATAATTCCTGCGAAAAGGGGTTGAAGATCTGTTTTCAGAGGAAGGAGCAACAGCATCACGGCATAATTTCCTTTAAATTCCGTAGATTCGATAAAGCCATGAGCACTGTTAATAGCTGTTTCTGCTTCATTTTTCAGCGTATTTTGCTGAAAAGAGGGTAAATCTCCTGGAACGCGGTAAAAAAACACACAGAAATACCGAAGTAATAACCCCTGGCCTCCCAGTCCTGTCGAAATAAATACACCAGGATCGTCCAATAGAGTCGATTGTAATAACATCCTGGATTGTTGGAGCGCTATAATCGCCCATTTCTTTAAGGGAGTGTCTTGTTTCGAAAAGTTTTCGATAGCACGGTACACCGATACATCGTCCAGGGTTGCCAATACGACCAGCATTTTCTTTTTGATTTCCGGGGCGATCGTCTCGTCATAGAGATCATTGATGTTTTCCAGGTATTGTTTACTTGTTTTCTGGTAATCTTCAGTTCGTTTACTGAGTAAGTTTACCATTTCGAAGTATTCTTTCTGTACCTTGATGTCCACTTCTTCCTCCAGGATGCTGAGGTTAGAACCGGCCATAGCCAGTAATTGATCGATATCTTCTATTTTCTTTCCCTGTTTACTCATGCTCGATGTATTTCTCAGACAAATTTAAGCTATTCCATATAAAAAAAGCTGCCCTCAGAGCAGCTTTTTTTATATCTGTAAAGAATTAGGCTTTGTGTCTGCGTTCATCAGATACAGTCAGCTTCTTTCTTCCTTTTGCTCTTCTTCTGGCTAATACTGCTCTACCTCCGACAGTTGCCATTCTTTCTCTGAAACCGTGTTTGTTTCTTCTTTTGGTGTTTGAGGGTTGAAATGTCCGTTTCATTGTAAAATATATTTTATCATTATTTTCTCACTTCGGACTGCAAAAGTAGGGATTTTTTTTGTGTCTCCAAAAAAAAGTTACTTTTTTTTACCTGATTACGTGTAACTAAGCCTTGGCTGATCTCGTATTACTACTGAAAGATGAAAAAGAAGTCTGAAAATTTGTTTTTATAAATCAAATTATTAACTTTAAGAGCGATTATCCTGATATGAGACAGCTTAAGATTACCAAGCAAATTACGGGGCGCGAGTCGTACTCCATCGAAAAATATCTTCAGGAGATAGGTAAAATCCATGTTTTATCTCCTGAAGAAGAAGCCGATTTGGCAAAAAAAATCAGAAGTGGAGATCGGGCGGCAAGGGAAAAACTGGTATTGAGTAATTTGCGGTTTGTCGTTTCTGTCGCGAAGCAATATCAAAATCATGGGCTGACTTTGGGTGATCTGATCAATGAAGGAAATGTCGGATTGATCAAAGCGGCCGAATGCTTCGACGAAACCAAAGGATTTAAGTTTATTTCTTACGCTGTATGGTGGATCCGCCAGTCTATCCTTCAGGCAATAGCTGAAAATGCCCGGCTGATCCGGTTGCCATTGAATAAGATCAGTACGATCAATAAGGTGAATCGGTGTTATACCCTGTTGGAACAGGAGTTCCAGCGCGAACCGACAGAAGAGGAGATTGCCGAAAAAATGGATATGACCCCCGAGGAAGTAAAAGAAAACATGAAGATCGCCACAAAGCCGGTATCTATGGATGCTCCTTTGACGACCGATGAGGAATCCATCTCCCTCTACGATGTGTATGTCGCTCCCGATCCTTCTATACAGGCCCCGGAAAGTTCACTGAATCAAGACTCTCTGAAGACCGATATCGAACGTTCGTTCGCTGCTTTGTCGGTGCGTGAAGCTACTATTCTAAGTATGTATTATGGCCTGAATGGGTATACCTCGATGTCGCTCGAAGAAATCGGAACGAAATTAGGTTTGACGAGCGAAAGAGTCAGACAGGTGAAAACCAAAGCTATCCGGAAACTAAAAGAAGTGAAGAATAACAAACGGTTGAAAACCTATTTGTAAAATAAAGGAAGAATAAAAATCAGGGATGAAAGCTTAGCTTTCATCCCTGATTTTTTAGAAGAATGCAGTATAAATCACAACCAATAAGATACAGATGATATAAGCACAAATATTGAATACCTTATCTGTTTTAAACATATCGGCAGTCAGTTTGATCGCTTTCGGGTCATCATCTTCAGGATTGCTACTCAGGCTGACCATAAAGATCACTACAATCGTCAGTAAAGTTGCATAGAACATTTGGTCCATGAACGGCATCTCGAGTGGTAAAAGCTTAAATAGCAGTGCGATTGGTATTGAACAAAGCACACCCCAGATCGCTCCTTTGTTCGTCGCTTTCTTCCAGAACAATCCCATTAAAAATACAGCCAAAATACCCGGGCTTACTAAACCGGTATATTCCTGAATGTATTGGAACATCTGATCGATACCTCCCAATAGTGGAGCCAGGCATACGGCGATGATCAAAGCAATACCGGCTGTTAAACGGCCTACGTTGACCAGTTTTGTTTGCGAAGCTTCGCGATTGATATATGGTTTATAGATGTCCATCGTAAAGATGGTAGAAGTCGAGTTCAACATAGAAGCCAGCGAAGAAACGATCGCTGCAGCTAAGGCGGCTAGTACAAGGCCTTTGGCTCCCACGGGAATGAAGGTACTGATCAGCCAGGGGTAAGCATTGTCATTGTTCAATGCGGTAGAACCTGCGATTTCGAAAGCACTTCTGGCACCGTGCAGGTCTTCGGAATACATCACCCAGGCAACGATTCCCGGAATAACTACAATGAAAGGAATCAACATTTTCAGGAAAGCTGCAAAGGCGATACCCCGCTGTGCTTCTGTCAGCGATTTGGCTGCCAGGGTACGTTGAATGATGTACTGGTTGAAGCCCCAGTAATATAGATTGGCTACCCACAGCCCACCGATCAATACATAGATACCCGGAAGATTGTTGAACTCCTTGTTATCGCGGGAGAGTACCATATCGAATTTATCGCTGGCAACATCGGTAATGTGAGAGATTCCGTTCAGGATTCCTCCGTCGGGAGTGACGTAATGCAAGGCGATGATGGTTGTAATGACACCACCGATTACCAACAGAGCTACCTGAATGACATCTGTCCAGGCTACAGCCGATAATCCACCGTATAGTGAGTAAGCTGCTGCAAAAATGGCCAGCGCAATGATGGCCGGAACAATCATACTGCCATCTCCTACACCTACAATCGTGTCGATAGCTTTACCACCCAGGAATAATACAGAAGTCAGGTTGACAAAAATAAAGAGAGCGATCCAGAATACAGCCAGAATGGTCTTCAGATTGGTCGAAAACCGTTTTTCCACAAATTCCGGAATCGTGTAAATCCCTTGTTTGATAAAGATCGGCAAGAAGAATTTTCCGACGATAATCAAGGTCAGTGCTGCCATAAATTCATAAGAAGCAATGGCCAGACCTCCGGCAAAACCTGAACCGGACATACCGATAAATTGCTCAGCCGAGATGTTGGCGGCAATCAGAGAAGAACCGATAGCCCACCAAGGCAATGCCTTACTGGCCAGAAAGTAGTCTTCGGCAGTTTTGGTCTGTCCTTTTTTTGTCCGTGATACCCACAGACCTACACCTACTAGTAGAATCGCGTATATTCCGACGATTACGAAGTCAATTATATGAAAACTTGGATTCATAATAAAATTTTATGTGATTATTAATTTAATTTACGTGCGCCTTCACCGATATCGGCGATATAAAATGTTGCTTCCAGATTGGTTTTGTCCTTGTAGATTTTCCCTACTTCCCGGATATAATGATCAATCTGTTCTTCCTGAATCAGTGTCACGGTACAGCCACCGAAACCGGCACCGGTCATTCGTGATCCTAAAACACCTTTCAGCTGCTGGCCTGCTTCGGCCAGGGTATCTAATTCGATCCCGGTCACTTCGTAGTCGTCTTTCAGCGATTGGTGGGAGGCATTCATCAATTGTCCGAACATTTTCAGTTCACCTGCTTTTAAGGCATCGATGGCTTGTCTGACCCTGGCATGCTCCTGTACTGCATGTTTAGCTCTGCGGCAAACGCTCGGATCGGAAATCGAAGTACAATATTGCCCGAACTCGGTGGGCGTCAATTCACAGAGGAAAGTGATCGGATGTCGGCTTGAAATAGAGGTTACAGCCCGTTCACATTCACTTCTCCGCTCATTGTACTTGGAATCTGCTAATCCTCTTTTTTTATTGGTATTGGCGATGACGAGCTTATAGCCCTCCATATGTAAAGGGACATATTCGTATTTCAGACTGGCACAATCCAGAGCGATCGCGTGATTGGCTTTGCCCATGCCGACAGCAAACTGATCCATAATTCCACAGTTGACGCCGACGTAATCGTTTTCAGCTTTTTGCGAAATTTTGACCAGCTCAGTCATATCCAGATGTGCCTTCGTGACATCGTTCAGCATCACTGCCGTGACTACCTCGATAGAAGCAGAGGAAGAAAGACCTGCTCCATTCGGAATGTTTCCATAGTACAAAAGATCGTATCCCCATACGTCGTATCCCCGTTCTGCAAATTCTTTCATCACGCTGACCGGATACTTGATCCAGGCAGTAGGTTTGTTTTCGAAAGCGTTTGCATTAGCGGTGTAAGAACGATCCATATTTACACTCGAGAAACGATTTTGACAGTCTTCACGCTTCGCTATCAAAAGATAGGTCCCGAAACTCAAAGCGCAGGGAAAGACCAACCCTCCGTTGTAGTCCGTGTGTTCCCCGATAAGGTTCACCCGGCCCGGAGCAAAATAAGTATGCTCCGCTCGTTTCCCATAGATTTCTTCAAATCTATGTTCTAATTCTAGTGTATTCATATTTATTGTTAGTTGTGTTCTGCTTTATATGCTCTGCACGCAAATATTCGGACAAAAATATAACATTTTTTTTAGTAGCACAACTTAAACTGTTAAGAATGGTAAGATATACACGCTATATCTTTTCATTATTGACGGTGATTTTTCTCTTTTTTATTAAAGGAAATTAATATCTTTGCGAACAGTTAGTAAGAAATTAATTATTTTTTGTTTTAAAGTGTAAGGGATTGGCGGAGTAATTGGAATAAATAGAAGTATTTGCGTATGAAACCACAGATCTATATATTGAAGAATGCGCATCTCGAAGTGCATATTTCTACTTTAGGGGCTACTTTAACCCGTATGCTGACGAAAGATTGGCAGGGCAAGGTGGTGGATGTGTTACTGGGCATGGAAAAGGCCGAGGATTATGAATCGCCGGAGTACGTTGGTAGCGGAGCCTATCTGGGAGCGATAATCGGACGTTATGGGAATCGGATTGCCCGGGGAAAATTTGAAATTGACGGTGTAAAATATCAGTTGGCGGTAAATAATGGTGAAAACCATCTGCATGGAGGATTGTGCGGTTTCGATAAAAAGATCTGGAACGTCGAACAAGCCGGTACAGATATATTGACATTGACTTACTGCAGTCCTGACGGTGAAGAAGCTTATCCGGGAACACTACAGGTGAAAGTCGGATTTTCATTGCAGGAGAAAGCTTTACGAATCGATTATGAAGCTATTACCGATAAAAAATGTTTTGTCAATCTGACCCATCACCCTTATTTTAACCTGAATCCCGAGGCTGCAGATATTAAACAGCATACCCTGAAATTATATACCGACCGTTATTTAAAGACCGACGATTTGATTCCGGACGGGACTTTTGTTACAGCTGCCGGAGATTATGATTTCACTTCACCGGCATCCTTACAAGGAGTGATCGGGAATCAGGGAGGACTGGACGATTGTTTTGTTTTTAATAATTCCGGGAAACTGGTTCGAATGGCAGAACTTTTTGATGATCAGACAGGTATAAAGCTTTATGTATGTTCTGATTATCCGGGAGTGCAAGTGTATACGGGTAAATTTCTGGATGTAAAGCAGGCTAAAGATGGTAAACGATACGGACCTTATGCCGGAGTAGCCCTGGAAGCTCAATTCTGGCCCGATTCTCCTAATCATCCTGAGTTTCCGTCCACACTTTTAGTGCCGGGAGAAATTTATAGGAAAACAACCATTTATGGTTTTGAGTGAATTTGAATGATTCAAATAATATTTTATTAAAACTGTTTATAACCTACAATTATGGGAAAATATGAATTAAACAAAAACCTTGCACAGATGTTGAAAGGTGGAGTGATCATGGACGTGACTAATGCAGAGCAGGCAAAAATTGCTGAAGCCGCAGGAGCTTGTGCAGTTATGGCATTAGAGAGAGTACCGGCAGATATCCGTCGTGACGGTGGTGTTGCCCGGATGTCCGATCCACAGATGATCAAAGCAATTCAGAAAGCTGTTTCTATTCCGGTGATGGCTAAAGTGAGAATCGGTCATTTCGTGGAAGCTCAGATATTGGAAGCCATCGGTATCGACTTTATCGATGAAAGTGAAGTATTGACTCCCGCTGACGAACTTTATCATGTTGAGAAAACAGCCTTCAAAGTGCCGTTCGTATGTGGGGCACGTAATTTGGGCGAAGCATTAAGGCGTATCGGTGAAGGTGCAGCCATGATTCGTACCAAAGGGGAGGCCGGAACCGGAAATGTTGTTGAAGCGGTGACTCATATGCGTCAGATCAACGATGATATGCGTCGGGTAAAAAATGCCGGAATGGAGGAACTGATGAGCCTGGCAAAAGAATTCGGAGCTCCTTATGAATTAGTGAAATATGTACACGAAAATGGAAAATTACCTGTAGTGAATTTTGCTGCCGGTGGTATTGCTACACCTGCTGATGCTGCGTTGATGATGCAGTTGGGATCTGAAGGTGTATTCGTGGGCTCCGGTATCTTCAAATCCGGTGATCCGGCAAAACGGGCAAGAGCTATTGTCCAGGCTGTCACCTATTATAACGATCCGGTGAAATTGGCCGAATTGTCGGAAAACCTCGGAGAGGCTATGTCAGGACTTGAAATTAAAACATTGGAGAATAAATATGCTGAGAGAGGTTGGTAAATCCGATATATCCATTTAAACTCAGTAACTTTTCACATGAAAATAGGAATTTTGGGTTTTCAGGGTGCTGTCATTGAGCACCAGCGACACATTCAACAATTGGGGCAGGAAGCTGTTGTTGTCCGTTATACGGAACAATTGGGCGAGATAGATGGTATTATTTTGCCCGGAGGGGAGAGTACCACCATGGGAAAATTACTAAACAGGACGGGCATGATGAAACCACTCCGTGAAAAAATTCAGCAGGGACTTCCGGTTTGGGGAACCTGTGCCGGCATGATTCTGTTGGCGAAGGAGTTGGATCAGGATCCGGCAGTACATTTGGGAATTATGGATATCAAGGTCAGACGGAATGCTTACGGAACGCAAATCGATAGTTTCGATACTCAGGTGAAGATTCCAGAGGTAAGCGATGAACAGATCCCGCTGGTATTTATCCGGGCTCCTTATATTGTCCGCACGGGAGAGCAAGTAAAAGTGTTGTGTGAAGTGGAAAAACATGTCGTCGCTGCCCGCGAAAAAAATATGCTGGCGACTTCTTTTCATCCGGAGTTGACCGGAAATACCGCATTCCATCAGTATTTTATCGGGATGTGTAGCGGTAAGTAAGAAATCCTGTTCCCTGCCGAAACGAATATATTCGGAAAGGGAACAGGATTTTTTTATTTTTGTTGTACTAATTCTTCGATGGTAAGTGTAGCCGTACCGATTTTCTTTACGACAATACCTGCTGCAATATTGGCCGTTCTCATCGCTTCGCTGATCTCCAAGCCGGCTGCCAAACAAAGGCCGAGTGTCGCTACGACAGTATCTCCTGCACCACTGACATCGAAGACCTCTTCCGAATGGGTCGGGATGTGAATGGGAGGGATTGGACCGATCAGACTCATACCTTTATCACTGCGGGTCACTAATAAAGCGGTCAGGTGATTGTTCGTAATTGCTTCCCGGGCTGCTTTTTCAATAGCCCGGTCGGTGTTGGGCACCGTATAACCGACGATGTCACTCAGCTCTTTGACGTTGGGAGTGACGATATCGGCACCTGAATATTTTTCCCAGTTCTTCCCTTTGGGATCGATAATGACTTTTTTATCGTATTTGTGGGCTAGCTTAATCAGATAACGGGATAAATCTTCGGATATCAATCCCTTGCCGTAATCTGAGATTACCAGGATATCGTATTCCGGTAAAATCTGGCTGATCGCATCCCGGAATAGCTTTTTATTGTCCGCATTCAGTTCGCTTTTATCTTCATAGTCTACCCGGACGATTTGCTGTTTCCCGCCGATAATCCGTGCTTTGGTGATTGTCGGGGAGGAAGTTTTCAATAGGAAGGTGTCGATATTTTTGTGGCGGCTGATCCGTTCGATTTCTTTACCGAAAAGATCATGGCCGATAACACCGCATAATAAAGTATGCCCTCCCAGACTGACAATGTTGTTGGCGACGTTCGAAGCTCCTCCCAACCGGGATTCTTCTTTTTGAATGTTGACGATAGGGACCGGAGCTTCCGGAGAAATACGGTCTACTTTGCCGAAATAATATTTATCCAGCATGATATCTCCGACGATCAGAATTTTACTGTTTGAAAAATCTAACATCTTAGGCTAATTTATTCGACACCTCCGAATTCCATCAAATAGGCTTTTATGAACCCGTCGATTTTACCGTCCATGACTCCGCCGACATCAGAGGTCTGAAAATTAGTCCGGTGATCTTTTACCCGGCGGTCATCGAAAACGTAACTTCTGATTTGTGAACCCCACTCGATTTTTTTCTTATTGCTTTCGATCTTTTGTTGTTCTGCCATCCGTCTTTGTAATTCCATATCATACAACATAGAACGCAGCAAACGCATAGCATTTTCACGATTATCCAGCTGAGAACGGGTTTCGGTATTTTCAATCAGGATTTCGCGGGTTTCACCGGTATCCGGATCTTTGTAATTGTAACGTAGGCGCACACCCGTTTCTACTTTATTTACATTCTGTCCGCCGGCTCCTCCCGAACGGAAAGTATCCCAGCTGATATCCGCCGCATTGATGGCTATTTCTATCGAATCATCCACCAAAGGCGTCACAAATACAGAGGCAAAGGAAGTCATTCGTTTGCCCTGAGCATTGAAAGGAGAGACCCTGACTAAACGGTGGACACCGTTTTCACCTTTCAGGTAACCGTAGGCGAAATCGCCTTCCAGCTGCAATGTAACCGTTTTGATTCCGGCTTCATCGCCTTCCTGGATGTTGCTGACTGTCAATTTGTAGTTATTGGCTTCTGCCCAGCGCATATACATCCGCATCAGCATGGAAGCCCAGTCCTGACTTTCCGTACCACCGGCACCAGAATTGATTTTAAGGATACAGCTCATTTGATCGGCTTCACCCCGTAACATATTCTTTAATTCCAACTCTTCTACCAGTTGTAGGGTTTCTGCATAGTGGGCGTCCACTTCTTCTTCGGTAGCTTCGCCTTCTTTGGCGAATTCAAAAAGTACGTTCAAGTCGTCTACCGAACGGGATATAGCTTCACATCCTTCTATCCAGCCTTTTAATTCGCGTACCTGTTTCATCACTTTTTCCGCTTGTTTCGCATCGTTCCAGAAATCAGGGGCCTGGGTACGCATTTCTACTTCTTCGAGCTCTATTTTTTTTCGATCGATGTCAAAGATACCTCCTCAGAGCGCCACCGCGTTCTTCAACTGCTTTCAGTTGATCTATTGTTATCATAATATCGGTTTTATATTTTATGCTGCATATCATCCGACATGCAGCATAAAATGAATTATTATTTCCCGGCTTTGTCCGCCGTATCCTTCATCAACGGTTTATCGGGGGAAATGTGTGAAGGATTATATAGTCTCAATACTTTATCCTGTAATTCCTGTGCCAGCTCTTTTTGTCCTGCCTGGGAGGCAAAAGCCAATAATTGCTTGATCACTTCGATGCTGAGTCTTTCCTCTTGTTGTATACTCGGAGTATTGGCAAATTTCGGCTCGAGTGAATTGGCATATTTCAACATCTGATAGTTGTTCGTGGCCAGTTCATTGAGTAAGTGGTTCGCTTTTTCAGTTTCTCCCAGTTCGTAATACATCGGTATATAGAACAGCATACTATTGTCTGCCGGTACCTGATACAGTGGAATTTCTTCCAATGATTTATCCAGAACGGCGATCGCTTCAGCCTGTTTGCCTTCGTCATAAAGTTTCTGGGCCAACCGGAGGAAGGTATTCCGGTATTTCATGACGGCGATGGTCTGATCGTGGAAGAAGTCGATGTTCACTTTCGGATCTTTGATATTCCCCCATTCGAATTTATTCATGATATTATTGTAGAGGATATCGCTGTCGATCCGTCCGTAATCATAAAATTCGGCTTCTTTCGTTTCGATAGGTACGACGCGATAGGCCGCTCCTTCGAGCTGGAAGTATTTTTCCAATCCCATATAGGCATCCGAACCCATTCCGATTCCGAAATATACCGGACGTTCCCAGTTGTTCGTCGACAAAATATCCAGGACCATCAGCTGCGATTTGGTCAAGCCTTGCATCGGCAAATGCAGTCTCAGGTCTTTGACGATCTGATCCGCATCCTGGGGTTTAACCGTCCCATTGGCGATTACTTTGGCCGAATCTACCGGAAGGATAACGTCGCGTGTCGGTATAAAATCAAGTTCTTTGATATATCCCTGTAATTTTGTCTGGGGCAGGTCACTGGCGACAAATTCCATGACATCTTTCAGGTTCCCTTCTTTGAATTGATCCCTGATCAATACATAGTCTCGTTTCCCATCCCGGTATTGTTCATGAGTAAACGAAATCGGCACTCCGGGAGATTCATAAGCTTTCCGTTTCATTTGGTCGATATACCAGGAACCGGATAGTAAACTTAAATTGACGACCCGGACATCCCGCCGTACTCCTTCTACTTCTTGTACATACCACAAGGGGAAAGTGTCGTTATCCCCGTAAGTAAATAAAATCGCATTCGGAGCACACGAATTGAGGTAATTACGGGCATGGGCTGTTGTGGCATAACGGGCATGACGGTTGTGGTCGTCCCAGTTTTGGGCTGCCATATTGACTGGAATGGCGAACAGACAGACTGTGGTGACGGCAATGGCGGATACCCGTGGATCTATATTTTTGATCTTTTTATTCAGAAATTCCCAGATAGAAAGCACGCCCAGACCGATCCAGATCGCATAGGCATAGAACGAACCTGCATAAGCATAGTCCCGTTCCCGGGGTTCCATCGGAGTCTGATTTAAAAAGACAATGATAGCTATACCGGTCATGATGAATAAGAGCATGACTACCCAAAAATCTTGTTTCCCCGTCTTGCTCTTCCGGTATTGGTAGAACATTCCCAACAGACCGAGCAAGAAAGGCAGCATATAATATTTGTTATAGGCTTTCTCTGCTTTTAAATTGTCCGGCAGTTCATCTTGATTTCCCAAACGAAGTTCATCCAGGAATTTAATGCCCGTAATCCAGTTGCCGTGCATGATGTCGCCATATCCCTGTATATCGTTTTGGCGTCCGGAGAAATTCCACATGAAATACCTCCAGTACATATGCCCTAACTGATAATTGAAGAAATAACGCATATTATTGCCGAAACTCGGGCGGGTAATGGTCTCGCCGTTGACCGTATAGGTCGGACCGTTGTTTTTTCCTGCCCAAGCCTGGTACTGATTGGCGAAGTTAGGACGGGTATCGCTGTACATACGCGGGAAGAAACCACAAAACCGTTTGTCGTATTCGTAGATGGTTTTGTTGCCGATTTTTTCATATACCCCGGTTGTTTTGTTCTGATAATAGATCGGTTCTCCCTCCTTGGTGCCTACTTGGGGAGCATTGAAATACTGACCGTAGAGCAGGGGAGAATCACCGTATTGGTCACGGTTGATGTAAGACAATAAGGAAAATACATTGTCCGGACTTCCTTCATCGATAGGAGGATCGCTCAATGAACGGATGACAATCATCGAATAGGAAGAATAGCCGATCAAAATCACCATGAAACAAGTCAGGATGGTGTTCCAGACAGGCATACCTTTTTTCAGAGTATAACGGATACCCCAGGTTAAAATTCCGATAATCAATAATACATAGATGATCACTCCGGTGTTGAAAGGAGCACCCATACCGTTGACAAAAATCAGTTCAAACCAACCGGCGACTTTGATCACGCCCGGAATGATTCCGAAATTAACTATTCCCAAGATAATCACCGAAAGAATACCTGTTTTGATAAATCCCCGTACTGTGGGTGTATATTTTTTGAAATAATAAACAAACACAATTGCCGGGATAACCAGTAAGTTCAGTAAGTGTACTCCGATAGACAGTCCGATCACGTAAGCGATCAGGATTAGCCAGCGGTTGGCATAACGTTCGAAAGCAACGTTTTCCCATTTCAGGATAGCCCAGAAAACTACCGCAGTAAATAAAGAGGACATCGCATACACTTCGCCTTCTACAGCAGAGAACCAGAACGTATCTGTGAAAGTATAAGTCAAAGATCCGATCAGAGAAGCACCTAATATTGCAAACATTTGCCCCAGAGTCATTTCTTCACCTTCTTTTACAATGAGCTTATGAGCCAGGTGAGTGATCGACCAAAACAGGAACAATATAGTCAACCCGGAACAAATAGCCGACATACAGTTGATCATATAAGCCTGGGTGTCGGCCGATGGAGCAAATATCGCAAACAACCGCGAAATAATCATAAATAACGGTGCTCCGGGGGGATGTCCTACCTGTAAACCCACAGATGTGGTGATGAATTCTCCGCAATCCCATAGGCTGGCCGTTGACTCAGCTGTGAGTATGTAAGTCATACTCGCGATAACAAAAGTGACCCAACCGGTAACCCTGTTAATCAGCTTGAAGCTTAAATTAGGATGATCTTTGATTTTGTACATATTCATTAATTAAGATAAATTTGCGATTATTATATGCGTAAAAAATCATTATTTCCTCCGTTTTGAAGCTTTCTAGCCCTTGGGGCGTATTTGAATAAATAGGCATAAAATATTAAGTGCCTGGTTATCAAAAGATGACTTCATAACGAAACAACTAATGAAGCACGAAAATAATTATTTTACTCGAATTTTCCTCATTTTTTTTGTTGGAAAAAAAAAAGGTCATATATTTGCACCGTCAAAAACGACGCATCAATGATTGTCCCATTGTGTAATGGCAGCACAGCAGGTTTTGGTTCTGTCAGTCCAGGTTCGAGTCCTGGTGGGACAACACTTGATTGCCCAAGTGGTGAAATTGGTATACACGCTAGTTTCAGGTACTAGTGGCTTCACGGCCGTGTAGGTTCGAGTCCTATCTTGGGCACCATTTAATAGAGGTTTACGATTTTAGATTATAGATTATTTCCTGAGTAATCGTAAATCGAAATCAGTGATTGTAAATCAAAAGTGTTCTTTAAAATGCCCGAATGGTGAAATTGGTATACACGCTAGTTTCAGGTACTAGTGGCTTCACGGCCGTGTAGGTTCGAGTCCTATTTCGGGCACTAACTATGAAATTTACGATTTTAGATTATTTCTGATAATCTGAGACGTAAATGATTGGCCCAGGTGGTGAAATTGGTATACACGCTACTTTGAGGTGGTAGTGGTCGAAAGGCTGTGCAAGTTCGAGTCTTGTCCTGGGCACTGAAATAGATGAAGACATGAAAAACCGTTGTTGTTACAGCGGTTTTTTTGTTTTTTGAAATTTAGGGAATTCTTGGGAAATTCGTAAAAAAATTCAACATTTGTTTCGGCCAAAGTCTGCTTAAAAGCGGCTGGGGTTTGAGGGGTAAAAAGATTTCAATAACAGATAAAGTGAATCAGTTGACAGAGCAAAAGTTTCTGACTCTATTCGAACAGCAATGGGGGAAGAAAGCCGATCGGACCGAGATGTTACCGGCTTCCGGATCTGCACGTAAATATTGGCGTATTTCTTGTGACGGGGAGTCGTGTATTGCGGCCTGGAATCAAAATGTAGAAGAAAATCGTTTGTTTATCGATTTTTCACGGCATTTTGCAGAGAAAGGGTTACATGTGCCGCAAATTTATGCGGTGTCAGAAGATGAGAAAGTCTATCTGCAGGAAGATTTGGGTACGCAGACTTTATTGGACGTGGTCGGGCAGGAGCGAAAAGGAAATAGCTTGTCGGAATATTCGATGCAGCTCTACCGGAAATCTTTGTCCGAATTATTGCGGTTTCAGTTGATCGGGGGACAGGGACTGGATTATGCTCGTTGTGTTCCACGCCCTGTGTTCGACCGACAGTGTATCTTGTGGGACCTGAATTACTTTAAGTATTGTTTTCTGAAATTGGCAGGAGCAGATTTTTCCGAGCAGGCGCTCGAAGATGATTTTATCAGGCTGACAGATGCTTTGGTTCAAGTACCTGCCGATAGTTTTATGTTTCGTGATTTTCAGTCGCGGAATATTATGGTCAGGGCCGGAGAGGTTTGGTTTATCGATTATCAGGGAGGGCGGCAAGGAGCTTTACCCTATGACGTGGCTTCGTTATTGTATGATGCGATCGTAGCGATCCCTGATGAACAACGGGAAGAGTTACTGGATGGATATATCTGTGAATTACAGGCTTACCGGACGGTAGAGCCGGAACTATTCCGTCCCGCTTTTTATCGTTTTGTGTTGGTACGGCTCTTGCAAGCGATGGGGGCTTTCGGGCTTCGGGGACTTTACGAAAGAAAACCGCATTTTATCGATTCGATACAACCCGGTCTGCACAGTATTGACCGACTTTTCCAGTCCGGTAGGCTGGGTAACGATTATGCCGAGATCAGGAGGGTTTGCGGGCAATTGATAGAATAGCTCCTAGGCTTCGGTCTGGAGTTTACGGAATACTTCCCGGAGTGAAGGATAAGTCTGATCCGAAAGCTGGGAGAGATGCTGTATCGGATACCAAAGTACTTCTTCGATATCCTCTTCGGTTTGAGGAATGAAAGATTGACCTGAGGGAGTAAACATCCGATACCAATATGTTTTTTTCAGGAACCAACTTTCATTCCGGTAATAAATATGGAGGGTGGTATCTAAAGGAGACACGATACTTACCTGTTTTAATCCGCATTCTTCTTCTACTTCCCGGATGGCACATTGTTCTATCGTTTCTCCATATTCCAGGTGGCCTTTGGGTAAGTCGATCATGCCTAACCGTTTGATGACCAGGATATCGGAGTTTTGGATGACTGCTCCTCCTCCGGCTTTGACATAGGTAAAACAAGATTTGAAAATAGTAAACAGATTCTCCGGATCTTCATCATAGAGTACGGCTTTGAAAGGGACTCCTTTTTCCAGAGTTTGGTAGATGAAATTTTTAGTGCTCATAAAATCCCGGTGTACCCAATGGATATCCCCTTCTTTTAGTAAATTCTGATTATCGGTCAATAAAAAACAGCTCTCTTTAAAAAATACTTTATACATTTGCAAAAATTCTAGTATTTAACAATACAAAAATAGATAAAAATGAATACAGTTGCAGAAAAAGTAGCATCCTATTTGTTGGATATGAAAGCAATTAAATTGGAGCCTACTCATCCGTTTACCTGGGCTTCCGGATGGAAATCCCCGATCTATTGTGATAACCGGAAGACGTTGTCTTATCCTGAAGTTCGTTCATATATCAAAGAACAATTCGCAGCATTGATCCGGGAAAAATATCCGCAGGCCGAGGTGATTGCCGGAGTCGCTACCGGAGCTATTGCACAGGGAGTATTAGTGGCTCAGGAATTGGGATTACCCTTTATTTATGTGCGTTCTTCAGCTAAAAGTCATGGTTTGGAAAATCTGATCGAAGGTGAGTATAAAGCAGGGCAAAAGGTCGTAGTCATCGAAGACCTTATTTCAACCGGTGGTTCTAGCTTACAGGCTGTTGAAGCTTTGCGGAATGCCGGATGTGAAGTGTTGGGTATGGCTGCCATTTTTACCTATGGCTTCCGGAAAGCTGAGGATAACTTTAAAAATGCTCAGTGTGAACTGACCACTTTAAGTAATTACAATGCTATGATCGATTTGGCTGTTAAAGTGGGATATGTACAGGCTGATCAGGTAGAGAAATTGAAAGAATGGCGATTGAGTCCTGAAACTTATAAATGAGTTGAAAGAGTTGTTGAGTTACTAAGTTGCTAAGTTACTAAGTTACTAAGTTACTAAGTTGTTGAGTTACTAACTCTTTAACTTCTCAACTCAGTAACTCTACAACTCTACAACTCAATAACTCAATAACTCAATAACTCTTTCAACTCATCAACTCTTTTAACTCAATAACTCAGTAAATTATGTCGACAACAAAAATTACAAGTGAGATCTTAAAAATAGAGAGTCCTGTTCGGGATGTTTATGCATTGCTTTCCGATTTCAGCCGGATCGGTCGTTTGGTAGAGATGGCCAAACAAATGGGAATGACTAATGGATTGGAGATGGGTAAAATCTCGGAAAAGATCGAATCTACCCGTTTTACAGAAGATGCTTGCTACATCACCTTAAAAGGTATGGGGGAGTTGGCTGTAAAGATTGTGGAAAAAGAGGAGCCTAAATTGATTAAATTGGGAGGTGACGGAGTTACACCTTTTGAGTTTAATTTGTGGATTCAATTGTTGGAGAACGGACCTTACGATACCCGGATGAAGATTACTTTTCAGGGAGAATTGAATATGGTGATGAAGATGATGCTGAAAGGAAAACTGGAAAAAGGAATCAATCAGTTGGGAGAAGGGCTGGCGAAGATCCCTTATAGTTTGTTGAGTAATTCAGGTTTTTAGAGCATAATTATTTTGAAAATATCCTCAAGTGTCAGGCACAATCGGATATTTTCAAAATAGCTTTTATTTTATGCCCTCAATTTCTGGGCATTCACGCGATTCATTTTTTCTTCGGCATAAGCTTTGGTAATCGTGATGTTTTTCTTCCCTTGCGAAGGTACTTCAAACATCAGGTCGGTCATAATCGCTTCACAAATCGAGCGTAAGCCACGGGCGCCAAGACGGAATTCGATGGCTTTATCGACGATATATTCATAGACATCTTCGTCGAATTCGAGCGTAATCCCATCCAATTCGAACAGTTTGATATATTGCCGGATAATGGCATTTTTAGGTTCTGTCAGAATATTACGCAATGCTGCCCGGTCCAACGGTTCCAGGTAAGTCAACACAGGCAGACGGCCGATGATTTCCGGAATCAGCCCGAAAGATTTCAAATCCTGTGGAGCGATATATTGAAGGAAATTTTCCCGGTCGATTTTTTCTGTATTTTGGCTCGCATTAAAACCGACGACCATCGTATTCATGCGGGCTGCGATTTTCTTTTCAATACCGTCGAAGGCCCCTCCGCAGATAAAGAGGATATTTTTAGTATTGACAGGGATCATTTTTTGATCCGGATGTTTACGCCCCCCTTGTGGAGGAACGTTGACGATAGAGCCTTCCAGTAATTTCAATAATCCCTGCTGTACTCCTTCGCCGCTCACGTCGCGGGTAATCGAGGGATTATCCCCTTTCCGGGCGATTTTATCCAGTTCGTCGATGAATACAATCCCTTTTTCTGCAGCCTCGACATCATAATCGGCTGCTTGCAGCAAACGGGTCAGGATAGATTCGATATCTTCCCCGACATAACCGGCTTCTGTCAGTACGGTCGCGTCTACGATGGTAAAAGGCACATGTAGCATTTTGGCAATTGTTCGGGCCAATAGGGTTTTGCCGGTACCTGTACGACCTACCATAACGATATTGGATTTCTCGATTTCCACTTCGTCGTTACCGGCTTTATGCAAAAGCCTTTTATAATGATTGTAAACGGCAACTGCCAGGTGTTTTTTCGCTTCATCCTGGCCAATGACATATTGGTCCAGAAAAGCTTTGATCTCTATGGGCTTTTTTACTTCGATATGTTCCAGGTTGAGTGTCGATTTACTTTTCATCTCTTCCTGGACGATATCATAGGCTTGTGAAGCACACTCATCACAAATAAAACCGTCCGTCCCCGCTATCAACAAATTAACTTCGTTCCGGTTACGTCCGCAAAATGAACATTTATCCTGCATCTTTTATTACTTTTGGGTCGATAAGAGCTCATCGACCTGCAATTTTCAATTTTATTTTTTAGCTCTGGTTAATATTGAATCGATCATACCGTATTCTTTAGCTTCTGCTGCTGTCATCCAGTAGTCCCGGTCGGAATCTTTTTCTACTTTTTTGTAGGGTTGACCGGAATGTTCGGAGATGATGGTATACAATTCTTTTTTCAGTTTTTGTACTTCCCTGGAAGTGATCTCGATATCCGCAGCCTGGCCTTGTACGCCACTCATCGGTTGATGGATCATAATCCGGGAATGGGTTAGAGCCGACCGTTTTCCTTTGGTTCCGGCAGTCATCAGTACCGCTGCCATTGAAGCTGCCAGACCGGTACAAATAGTCGCTACATCACAATTGATATATTGCATCGTGTCGTAAATCCCCAAACCGGCATAGATAGAACCTCCCGGGCTGTTGAAATAAAGTTGGATATCACGCCCCGGATCGGCAGTTTCCAAAAACAACAACTGGGCCATAATGATATTGGCCACATCGTCGTCGATAGGTACCCCTAAGAAAATAATCCGGTCCATCATCAAACGGGAAAAAACGTCCATGGTGGCGATATTCAGTTGGCGTTCTTCTATGATATTCGGAGTGATATAACTGTTCGTAGCTGTTTGAAACCGATGAAGGTTCAGACTACTGATCCCTTTGTGCTTTATAGCGTATTCTTTGAATTCGTCTTGTGGAAACATAGCTTTTTTATTAGTTTTCAAGGGGCTAAATTACAAAAAAACTATGCAATAGCAAAATCAATTGATGCCGATCTTGAGATGGGGGCTTGAAACTTTATCCGGTGAAGCCCCGTATAATCCTATTACAGAATTTTAAATGGACGAGAGATGAGGTTAGTATTGTTTTTTCTTTTGGTTTTGTCGGTATTGTGTATGTCACAGACGATTGAACAAAAATGTATCGTAAAGCCGATCTATGAGCTGTCGGAAAATGGGAAAGGTAAAATTGTTGGTTCGATCGAAGTGAAAGAGCAGGGAAAAGGAATAACGATTCATGTTGTTGCTACCGGCTTGCAGCCGGGGCAGTATGGTTTTCATATGCATGAAAAAAATACGATGAGTAATACCACCGATGACAAAGGGAATACGGTAATAGGAGGAGGTCTCGGTGGACACTGGGATCCGGATAATACGCATAAACACGCAGGTCCTCATGGGGATGGACATCGGGGAGATCTGGAAATGCTACAAGTCGGGAAAGATGGAACGGTCGATCAAACCGTGACCTCGACCCGAATACCTTTCAAGGCTGTCAAAGGGAAGTCTTTCGTTATTCATGCAATGCCCGATAATTTTACGGATCATCCGGTCAATGGTGGAAGCGGTGCCCGTATGTATGCTGCGCCTTTTTAGAGATTACAACAATTTTATAGATTGGCGGAATTCGGCCGTACCGGCGGCTGATCTTCTGAGCTTTATAAATTCAGTGTTTTCCCCCGATTGAATTATTTTTTAGCATTGATAAGTCCTTTTGCGAGTGCCAGTATGGATCGCTTTTGCAACTTGGTTGCAAGAATCTTCCCTTATTTTTGTATCGAACAAATGATAAAAGAATATGGAAGCTACTTGTCAGCGTTGTGCGCATACACATACTCATGCCGGAGATTGTGGGCATACTCATGATCAGCAAGGAACCGGATTTTTGATCCTTTCGTTTTTACTTCTCGTTGGCGGAGTTATACTGCGTTATCTGCAACTCCCTTTCTGGATGATTCCGGGAGTTGAAGTGCTATGGTTTTTACTGGCCTTTCTTCCGGTCGGATTTCCTGTGATGGTTGAAGTTTGGAAAAGTATACGACAGAAGGATATATTCAATGAATTTTCCCTGATGTTGTTGGCAACGATAGGGGCTTTTTGTATCGGTGAATATCCGGAAGGGGTAGCGGTGATGCTTTTTTATTCGGTGGGAGAGAGAGTACAACATCGTGCAGTCGACCGGGCCAGAAGGAATATCAGGCGTTTATTGGATGTCCGTCCTGAAAAAGCTTTGGTTTTACGGCAAGGGAAAGAACAGTCGGTTTTCCCCGGTGAGGTTGAAGTTGGAGAGATGATCATGGTAAAACCCGGAGAACGGATTCCGCTCGATGGATTGTTACAGGAAGAATATGCTCTTTTCGATACCTCTGCCTTGACTGGAGAGAGTCTGCCCCGGACTATAAATCGTGGTGAAGAGGTATTGGCAGGAATGATCGTCTCTGGTCAGGCGATAAGATTGAAAGTGACTAAGCCTTACGAACAAAGTGCTTTAGCCCGGATACTGGCTTTGGTTCAGGATGCTTCTGAACGAAAAGCCCCGGCAGAACTTTTTATCCGTCGCTTTGCCCGTATTTATACTCCTGTGGTATTTTTGTTGGCCTTATCGATTATGTTGTTGCCTGCTTTGGTGGCAGCTTTCCATCCCGGATTCGATTATTTTTTCAAAGATTGGGCATACCGGGGACTGGTATTTTTGGTGATTTCCTGTCCCTGTGCCTTGGTGATCAGTGTCCCTTTGGGCTATTTCGGTGGAATTGGAGCGGCTTCCCGGAAGGGGATATTGTTTAAAGGCGGTAATTATCTGGATGCTATTACTCACGTCAATACTGTCGTATTCGATAAAACCGGTACTTTGACTACAGGCCATTTTCAAGTGTCTTCGATGGAGGCGGATACCGTTTCATCGCAAAGGTTGTTAAGTATCCTGTTGACCTTAGAGGAAAAAAGTACTCACCCTGTAGCACAGGCGGTTACCCGTTATGCCCTGCAAGAGGGAGCCGGGAGAATCGGTGTCACGCATTTACAAGAATATCCCGGTTATGGATTAGAAGGTGTGATAGAGGGAAAAAATGTTTTGGTCGGTAATATTCGCTTGTTGACCGATCGGGGAATAACCGTTCCGGCAGGAATTTCCGAGCGTGTCGCTACGGTTGTTGTGTGTGCTATCGCGGGAAAATATGCCGGTCATTTATTGCTTTCGGATACGCTGAAAGCAGATGCTGTCGAAGCTATCGGGCGGCTGAAACAGTTGCATATCGATAATATTCAGTTATTATCCGGCGATAAAAAAGAAATAGTCGCTATCTTTGCTAAGACCTTGGGGATTCGGCATGCACGAGGTGGTTTACTGCCGGAAGATAAAGCGGCTTACCTGGAAAAATTGAATGCAGAGGCCGGTGTTTCTGCCGCTTTTGTCGGAGATGGTATGAACGATGCTCCGGTATTGGCTTTGAGTGATGTCGGTATCGCTATGGGAGGATTGGGGTCGGATGCTGCTATTGAAAGTGCCGATGTGGTTATTCAGACCGACCAACCTTCCAAAGTGGCTACGGCGATTTCGATCGGACGAGCGACCCGACGGATTGTAAAGCAGAATATTGCCGGTGCTATCGGGGTGAAGTCGCTGATTCTGACTGCCGGTGCTTGTGGATTCGTCACTTTGTGGGCGGCTGTCTTTGCCGATGTCGGTGTGGCTTTGTTGGCTGTATTGAATTCCGTACGTATCCTCAGTAAAAAATTCGAATGATGATAGAGGAAGATTTTTGCTTACATAAACTAGCTCTCCGGGATATCCGGCCGACGGCCATCCGGGTGTTGGTGCTCCGCACTTTGTTAGAGATGAAACAGGCGATGTCGGTCTCCGATCTGGAGGCTCAACTCGATACTGTCGATAAATCCACGATTTTCCGAACTCTGACCTTATTCCTGTCCCACCATCTGATTCATGGGGTGGACGATGGAAGCGGTACGTTAAAATATGCAGTATGCGACGATAGTTGTCAATGTGCGGTCGAAGATCAGCATATGCATTTTTGCTGCGAATGTTGCCATAAAACTTTTTGTGTGAAAAGTATACATATTCCCTCGGTGCAATTGCCACCCGGTTTTATCCAAACCGGTGCCAATTATGTGATTAAAGGCTTATGTGCTGCATGTGCCCTCCGGAAAAAGGAATAGCCTGCGAGGGTGGGGTAGTGAGCTATTTGCGGGGGAAATAAGATGATCTTTCTCGCGCTAATTGATTCGTTGTTTCAATAAAAATATTTCCCGGGACTGTTGTCTGTTGTAGTTGATACGGATAAAGATTTATTCAACGGGAGGGTAGTGTTGTAATTGGTTGTGACGGTTGGTATAGCCGATAGCTCCCCGTAAGGCTACAATTGAAATGACACCTTTAGGGAGATTGGAGATAACGGCAAATTTTGTACTTTTACGCTTCAATGGAAACAAAGGGATACCTTCAGGTTTATACCGGAAACGGTAAAGGTAAGACAACGGCTGCATTCGGTCTGGCGGTCCGTGCTTTATGTGCTGGTAAACGGGTGTTTATCGGGCAGTTTGTCAAAAGCATGAAATATAACGAAACCCGGCTGGAAGCCTGTTTCCCCGGGCGGTTGGCGGTCCGGCAGTTTGGAAGAGGATGTTTCCTTGATCACCGGCCCGAAGACAAAGACGTACGCCTTGCCCAGGGAGGGCTCCGGGAATGTGCGGTAATACTGGCTTCGGGTGAATGGGACCTGGTCATCCTGGACGAACTGACTATAGCTGTGTATTTTGGCTTGCTCTCCGATAAAGAAATACTGGAAGTTATCGGACAGCGGGACACGGGGACAGAAGTGGTGATTACCGGGCGTTATGCTTCCGAAGCTTTGCTGGCTTTGGCTGACCTCGTAACAGAAATGCGTGAAGTGAAACATTATTATACCCGGGGAGTATTGTCCCGGGATGGATTTGATCATTGAGATATGGATAGATTGATGCGGTTTTGGTTGCTGGGGCTGTTGTTGGCTCTTGGGGTAGGTTGTAAAAGTAAGCATTCGGCTTCTGCAGAAGACGCTTTGTCCGCGCTCCGGATGGAATATGCCGGGCGGATTCGGATAGATTCGAGTGAACATTATATATTGGTGCGGGTGCAAAACCCTTGGGATACGGCCCGGATTTTACATACCTATGTTTTGGTCGGCCGGGAAACTGAATTGCCGGTAGGATTGCCTGAAGGAACCTTGGTCCGGACGCCGGTGGAAAAAGCATTGGTATATTCTTCGGTACATTGCGGGCTTCTGTCCGAACTGGGGGCAATCGATCGGATTGGTGGAATATGTGATCTGCAATATATCGAAATACCTGAAATACAAAATCGTTGTGCTTCCGGGCGAATGGTCGACGCCGGAAATTCTATGAATCCGGATATTGAAAAAATAATCGACTTTCATCCCGATGCTATCCTGCTCTCCCCTTTTGAAAATAGTGGAGGTTATGGCCGGATTGAAAAATTAGGGATACCGGTTATCGAATGTGCCGATTATATGGAGACCTCTCCTTTGGGGCGGTCTGAATGGATGCGTTTTTTCGGTTTGCTTTTCGGGAAACGGCGGCAGGCTGATTCGTTATTCACTGCTGTCCGTGCGGATTATTTACAGCTGTGTGATTTGGTCAAGTCTGTAAATCAGCGGCCGACGGTGATATCTGAATTGAAAAGCGGTTCCGCCTGGTATGTACCCGGAGGAAAAAGTACGACCGGACGGTTGTATCAGGATGCCGGGGCTGCTTACGTGTGGGCGGAGGACGAACATAGCGGTTCGATTCCTTTGTCTTTTGAAACGGTATTTGACCGAGGGCAGGATGCCGATTTCTGGTTATTCAAATACAACCGGCAACAAGATAAAACCCTGACCGAATTAAAGTCCGACTACGCTTCATATGCCGGTTTCCGGGCCTTTCAAACCGGGCAGGTGTATGGATGTAATTCGGGACGGGTACCTTTTTATACAGAGACCCCTTTTCATCCCGAACGGCTGTTGGAAGATCTGATCCGGATTTTTCACCCGGGAGTGTTACCGGCAGGAGAGTGCCGTTATTTTAAAAGATTGGAAAAATGAAATCTTTACCATCCGGATGGAAATATAGTATCGGTTTGATCGTATCGATCCTTCTGTTGTTCGCGGCGAACTTATGGGTAGGCTCGGTACGTATTCCTGCAGGCGCAGTATGGGATATTTTGTGCGGACATGCCGTAGAACGGGAGAGCTGGCGGTTCATTTTGCTGGAATCGCGTATTCCGCAAGGGATAACTGCTTTGCTGTGTGGAGCAGCCTTGGCTGTCTCGGGGTTGATGTTGCAAACCGTTTTCAGTAATCCGCTGGCAGGACCTTCGATATTGGGGATCAATACCGGGGCCAGCCTGGGCGTGGCCTTGGTGATGTTGCTCGGTGGAGGAAGTATTACTGCCGGGGTTTTCAGTATATCCGGTTTTCTGGCGGTATTGGCCGGAGCTTTTGCCGGGGCTATGATCGTCATGGGAATCTTGCTGTTCTTTTCTGCTTTTACAAAGAATAATTTGATGCTACTTATTATTGGGATCATGATCGGATACATCACCTCCTCGGTGATTTCATTATTGAATTTTTTCTCTACGGCCGAAGGAGTACATTCTTACATGATCTGGGGATTGGGAAATTTCAGCGGAGTGTCTTCCGGGCAATTGCCTGTATTTGTTGTTTCGATTACCGCCGGTTTGGTTTTATCGGTCATGTTGATCAAACCTTTGAATGCCTTATTGTTGGGAAACCGGTATGCCGAAAATCTGGGTGTGAATGTGCGGCTTACCCGCAATCTGTTATTGATTGCGACCGGTATGCTGACGGCAATAACAACCGCCTTTTGCGGGCCTATCGCTTTTATCGGATTGGCCGTGCCGCATATTGCCCGCTTGATGTTGGGTACTTCGAACCACAATTCCCTGATGCCTGTGACCTTATTGCTGGGAGGGGCGGTAGCCCTGTTGTGTAATCTGATCAGTGTATTACCCGGCGAAATGGGGATTTTGCCATTGAACGCCATCACTCCCGTTTTGGGTGCTCCCGTCATTATCTATATTCTGGTCAAACAGCGTAAAATTCAATATTTCAATTGACTATGGAAACTTTACCTGTAATTGCAGCCCGTCAATTGGCTATCGGCTACTCTCATGGTAAGAACGGTTCTACAGTGGTACACCGGGATCTGTCTTTCGATTTGTGGGCGGGAGAGTTGACTTGTCTGTTAGGTCCTAACGGGGCAGGCAAATCTACTCTGTTGCGTACTCTTTCGGCTTTTCAATTGCCTTTGGAAGGTGAATTATGGCTTGAAGGACGTCCGCTGAGGGATTATTCCGAACGGGAAAAATCGCGCAAGATCGGCGTCGTACTGACCGATAAGACACAGGCTGGCGGATTGACCGTATATGAACTGGTAAGCTTGGGGCGTCAGCCCCATACCGGATTCTGGGGCCGTTTGAACCGGGAAGATCATAAGCTCGTCGAAGAGGCTCTTACGGCAGTGGGAATATCCCATAAAGCTGCAAATTACGTGGCCGAATTGTCGGACGGGGAACGGCAGAAAGTGATGATCGCCAAAGCATTGGTGCAGGAATGTCCGTTGATTTTGCTCGATGAACCCACAGCTTTCCTGGATGTGGTAAGCCGTATCGAGATCATGACTTTATTGCATACCATTGCCCGCGAACAACATAAGACCATTCTGCTGTCTACCCACGATATCGACCAGGCACTGATCCAGGCCGACCGGCTGTGGTTGCTCGCGCCCGGAAAAGGATTGCAGTGTGGCGTTACGGAGGATATAGTCTTTAACGATGGACTGGACTGTTTGTTCGATCACCGGAAAATATGTTTTGACCGGGGACGTGGGGGCTATTTCCCCATCGTACAGGATTATCAGGAAGTTGTCGTCAGGACGGACGATCCCTGCCTTTGGCATTGGTGTGTCAATGCTCTGAATCGTTTTGGTTATTCCGGTCTGCCCGGAAATGCCGATAGAAAAAATTTACCCGTATTGACGGTTACTTCCCCGCATGAAATGAGTTGGGAAAAAAATGGAATGTCTACTATACTGACTTCTTTCGAGGACTTGACCGGATTATTGAAAAAATGACCGGGAAGGTTTTTGAATAAAAAGAAAACGGTGCGCATCAGTTTTTACCTGTTGGCACCGTTTTAACTTTTTATTTATTTGCTTCTGCAGCTTTGATCAATCGGGGGATGGGGGATACATTGACCATAGACGTGTAATCGATGGGAGAAAGTGTCCATACATCCCAAGAGAGATTTTCAAGTTGGCGATTGTCGACAAATGTCTGAGAATATTCAAAGTCGGCAGCTGTCGGCACCTGATTGCCCGAACCGAGCCAGTAGGTGGTATAGGCATCGTTCGATCCCATCCAATAATCGGCTGCATCTAACGGTTTCAATTCGTCAGAATCGTATTCGGAGAGTTCGTAGAGCCCGTTTGTAAAATCAGCTTGTGTCAGATGTAAAGTAGAACTTTTCAGTTCGATTTTACCGTCGTTATTACCGTCATAACCGAATCCTTTGATATAATTTCCTGATAAGGCGACATAAAGGCGGGGATCGTTCTTGGCAATAGCTTTGAGCATATCGATTCCTGTAAGAGTTTCCGTTTTATTCCAACGATATCCCCAGGCAATGAAAAAAACTTCCTGGTCTGCCGGTTCTTGTGGATGCTCCCCTGTAACCCATTGAATGGCAAAGACCGAGGTGTTTTCTCCGTTACCGGTCCAATTTTTCAGATCGGAGATCGCGAACCGATTACCGTTGACCTTCAGAAATAAGGTGTCGGAATCCTTGCCGTCCTGATTGGTTGCGGTCAGGATAATTTCAAAACTACCGGGGTCCTGAGAGGTGAAACGATAGATTGAGTCTGTGGAAACCGTTTTTTTGTTCAGTTGCCACTGGAAAGTGGTCTGTAACGGATTGTTCAGAATCGCTTTTAACTCGATCGTTTCACCCGGTAAACAGGTGGTTTGCCCACTCGGATTTCCGATAGAAACCTGAGGCGGAGTAGGAAGATACGGATCTTTTTTGTTGTCGTCACTACAGGAGGTCGATAGACCTGTAAGCAGACTCCAGAATAGAAATAAAGAATAGTATTTTTTCATTTACAAAATTCTTTTATTGAAAATTATAAGTAAAGAATGTTCCGGCTGGATAATTGGTATGATTCTTATAATTGGCGCTCAATTTCGGTTCGGTTTCGCTGAAATCGAATACACTGATGTGGTTGATCAGACGGTCGTTACCCCATCCTTTGATTGTATTCAGATAGACTTCGCCTGTAACCGGATTGACGGCTATGGTATTGTAAACACTAGTTGTTGTCACTATGTTTGCCGCATCGACCATCAGATCCGTCTGGTTTTTACTAAAAATGTGACGATAGATTTTGGTACCTGTGCCGTTCATGTACAAAGTATCTCCTTGTGCTGTAATACACGGAGTAGAAGTGTATGAGGCCGACTGAGTGCTAATGGCATCTCCCGGTAAAGTATTGGTTTTGATAATAGTATAATTTTGGGCATCGACCTTAGAGATTTCCCCGGCCGAAGTGGATACCCACAAGTTACCGTCCGACGATTTGACGACTCCTCTGACCGGATCATTGAATTCTATCGATTTGGAGATTTTGTTTTTTCCTTTTTCGATCACAAGGACGTTATTTCCTGCTGCAGCGAATATTTTCCCTTCCGTTACAGCCATGGTATTCTTATTAGCCCTTTCAGCTCCCCCGATGAGAAAGAGTTCGCCGCTGGATGGGTGGAATACCTTAATTCCTTCGTTGTCGCGCAGATAGATATCGTCGTCTCCCAGTACGGCAACATGAGTCGGACTGCTTACTTTATCTTCCAGTTCGGTCTTATAGCCGGCTTCTTTTTTCAGGGTTTCTGCATTGGCAACGATAAGATAACCGTCGTCTCCGCTTTTTTGTGAAATGATATACAGTTTGTTGTTGGCGATAAATAAGTCTTGGGAAAGAAGGCTCAGCATGCTGCCGTTTGCTTTATAATAGGCACTGTCCGTGAGAATACCTTTCGGGCTGATGAATATCAATGTAGAAGGATCGGCCTGGTAACCTTCATTTAAAACAAAAGTACCGTATTTGTATTTACCGTACACTTCGATGGATGTTGTGGCAGAAGTCACTCCATCGGCATTGGTCGCGGTTAATTTAACATCGTAGGTCCCCAATTCGTTCATTTTGAAAGTAAATACTGTATCCTTAGAGACTTCATTTCCTTTGACGGACCAGCTCAGTGTGGTTGGCAGCGGACTTTCTACTTTCGCTTTCAGTACGATAGAGTCTTCCTGAGGCATTGCGAACACTCCGTTTACACTCTCGATAGATACTTCGGGAGGAACCGGATATTTGTCGTCATCGTCACATGATGCGAATATTCCTGCTAACAGGAGGCAAACTAAAAGCGTAAAATTAAATTTTTTCATGGTTTCTATTTATTTAAAGGATTTATATGATTCAATTAAAATTCGAATAAAAGCGAGAACAAGCAATTACGCAAAGGCATGGGATAATATTGGGTCGACTCATAGTAGGTATCGAACAGGTTATCTATCCGCATCTGAGGGGTTAGGCTTGTCCCATTCCGGAAGGAGTAGCGGTAACCGAGCAAGAGGTTATGTACGGAATAGGGATCCGTGGCATATGATTCGTCGGTAGTAATGAAACGCCGGCCGGTGTAGGTCATCTGCCAGACGAAAAAAGCATCTTTATAATCGATATTCCAGCGCAGATTCCACTTGAATCGCGGTACATATGGAATTTGCCGCATATAGGCGTTGTCGTCTACGTGTTGTTTCTTGCGGGTCCGGGATTGTGACCAGCTGTAATTACCCGAAAGAGAAGATACGAGTTCCCCGTAGTGGAAAGTGGTTTTTCCATAAAGTTCCACGCCGTAGGAACGTACGTTTCGTTTGTTTTGCGGAGTCCACACCCATTGGTTTCCGTCTTTGGGGAGCCAAAGGATCCAGTTGTCGATGTTCATTAGATAACCGGAAACTTCGGCATCGAATAAGAGATGTTTGTTTATACTCTTCCGGTAAGAAATAGAAGCATCGTAAGAATACCCCTCTTCCGGCTTTACATCCGGATTACCGCCGGGGCGCCAATATAGGTCGTTCATACTGGGGAAACGATAATTATAAGCAGTACTTCCTTTCAATTTTAATTCTTTTTTCAATAGATTGAATACTATTCCTGCCGACCAGGTGGATACATTCCGATTGTCGTTATGTTCGAACATATATTGTCCGTTGATCATCATCCACCGGATAGGCGTCCACAAAGCGGAAGTTTGCCAGGAGAGTATGTTACGGTGGTGGCTGAAAGGGGATTCCACCTGAGGAATATCAAAATCGATACCGTCGAGCGTATATTTCGATGAGTCGATGTCTATGTAGCTACTCACCCGGATCAGGTCGTGAGAATAGGTTAACGTCGTGTTGAGAATAAGCTTATCGGTCGGGGAGTACGTATAATCGGCCACGACCTGTGCCGTGTTAGAGCGGTTTTTGTTTCCCTTGGGATCGAATAAACCTCCGTCATACCGGATATCGTAAGTTTGGCAGAAATACAGCCAGGCAGCTTTTACATGTAATTCATGGATACCCCGGCTGAAATCCAGTCCGGCATATCCCCGGAAATTATTTTCCTCCTGATCTTCCTGGGAGCGGTTGACTACACCGAGCGGTTGGGGAAGGTTACGGTAATTTTTCTGATACCAGGCGACAGCTGTCAGGCGGGTGTAGGGAGATACTCTGAAATAGCCTTCCTGCATAATTCCGAATTGAGAGTAAGCGGCATCCTGCCTTTTTTCACGGAAAGGAGTATTGGTCAGCACTTTATTCAGATAGGTATAGTCGTTGTCGGAATGCTGATAATATAACCGTGTCTTTGAGGCCGATTTATTACCGCTTATATTCGCCTGTCCACCGACGGTATATGTGTTGTACGATCCATACTCTGCCAGTACCCGTCCATTTACGCCTCGGTTCCAATCGGTGTCTGTGAATAAATTCACACTACCTCCGATAGCTCCGGTACCGTTTTTTACATGGCTGCTGCCATAGTACAGGTTGATGTTATCTGTAAAAAAGACCGGGATCTGTGAAAAATCGAAAGTACCCGATAAAGGAGGTGTGATATTGATCCCGTTCCAGTTTACCCGTGTTTGGGAAGCGCTGGTTCCACGGAAAGAAGCTGTCGATAACGCTCCTGTTCCCAGACTCTTGATGTAAATAGAGGTATGGTCGGTCAGGAGTTCGGCCAGCGAGCGGGTTTTGTTGGCTTGTAAAACGGCTGGAGAAATATGGGTTACCCGGGCTCCTGCGTTTGCCTCGTTGGCGTGTTGTATACGTTGGCGGATGACCTGCACGGTGTCTAATGTGCCGTATAGGGTGATCGAATCCCGGGATTGGGCAGGAGTACGGAATCCCAACCCAAGGAATATGCCGAGGTATAAAATGAAGATCAGACTCTTGTATAGGTTCATATCGCTAGGCTAATTAGGGGAAATACACTTGGCTAGGATAGATACCGACTCGAAAATTCCGGATGGAACCGTCTTTTTTGTAATTCCGGATATAACCGCGTTGTGCACTGTAATCCAGACAGTCACATAGATAGACCTCTCCTTGCGGACTGACTGAAAACCCATACATCATATCGGTTCCGGGAAGATCGAGGTAGTGTTCGAATTCTCCCGTGCCGACATTCATCCGGTAAACACTTTGGACAGAGGTAATCCCTGCTGCCGTGTTACTTTTACAGGTTTTGACGTTGAAATAAATCCAGTTCAGTGTAGGATCGATATCCGTGCGATTATAGGTGATTGTACCGATTACGTCTCCTGCTTGTGGATTTGCCTTTTCACTGATGGGAAGGATATAAGAGACCTCGACTTTTTCTTGGTGGGGGTCGATACAAACCAATTCTATTCCGCAGACTCGATTTCCCTCTCGGATGTTCATCAAGGCCCATACTCTTTGGTATTTATCGACCAGCATCCGGCAGGTTTTGGTATTTTCGTCGTTTTTTACTTCCGGGATGACCCGGACAGCTTTTTTGCTGATATTGTCGGTATCGAAGACATATATTCCGCCGGTAGTCATTCCGAAGATTTTATTATCTACCGTTACCAGATATTCGACCGATCGCGGTATGGAGATATATTCCAGAGGTTCGCCATAAGGTTCCACAGTCCGGATACGCACCAGTTGTCTCTCCAGATCGGATACGATAGCTTCTGTCGGGGAAATGGCTACGATCTGGCGTGGAAATCCCGCTTGGGTATAGAGGATTGTACCGACGGAACCGAACGTTTCGGGATCTATAACCTCGATTTTTTTGGAGTTGTCCAAAGTCACAAAATATTTACCGTTGATCTTGGTGATGGATTGGGCCACATCACCAAGCGGTCGGTGATTCACTTCCCGGAAAATATCCGGAATGACTGATCCGTCTTTGTTTAAAACGGAGATACCGCCCATATTCTGATTGATTCCCCCTTCATTGAGAACAAGGGCTTCGATATTACCTTGGCTCACCGGCCCGTAGGGATAATCCGTTCCTGCGGAATCACAGGCTGTGAATAGCCCTGCTATTACGGCAAATATGAAAAAACAGAGAATTTTTTTGAATAGCATGATTTACTGACGTTTATGTTCTTCTTCCCTTTGAACGTTAAACAATGAATCACGTGGCAGGTCTTCTGACTTGTTTCCTTTTCGGTTTCCTTCCCATTCCGAATGAGGAACAGTGGATAAAGCACGTCCGAAAAGTGTTATGAAACTTACAGCAGTGGATCTGTTCAGGATTTACACCTGATTCCCTTTTCATTGCCGGACGAGACAACGATCCGGCAACTCCACGCAATTTTTACGTGACGGCAAAGATATATAAATCATTTTATAAGGGAAATGATATTTTGTGAATGTTTGTTAGTCCACAGGGACGGAGGCAATACTTTGTGCTGAACGGTTACTTTCGGAAAAACCTTTAGAATTTCTTTAAAATCGGGCTTTTATCCTTGTACAGGCAATGAAGTAAAACCTGTTCTGAACGGAAAACATGTCAAACCGATTATTTCAATGATGAAAACAAGATGGATTATCTCTTTTGCCCGACTTCCTGTTTCTGTGAAAAATCCAAATGCGCCCCTGTCGAAGGGAATATCGTGCCGGAGTTGATCGGTACGAATAATAGCGATAAGCAGATTTGGGAATTAGATGATATATGCAAATTATTCAAAATTAATAAACATGATTTATTGGTTTTACCGGAATAAAATTGCAGCTTTGTTCGGGATTGATCGGGTGGGAAAGATTTTGACAGACAGTTTATCCGATACTTTATGAAAATAGAGAAAGTACATGCGGTCTATTTTAGTCCGACAGGCACAACTAAAACAGTGATTACCCATTTGGTAAAATGTATCACTACGTTATTACCGGAAATCGTGACGGAAGTGAAAGATTTTACGTTGCCGTCGGGGCGGAAGAAAGTGCCTGATATTCGGGAATCGGAGTTGGCTATTGTCGGTCTGCCTGTTTACGCCGGCCGTTTACCGAATCTGTTATTGAACTACTTGACCATCTGGCAGAGTAATGGGGCCTGGGCGGTACCTGTTGTGGTTTATGGGAATCGGTCCTATGGGAATGCGCTCGTCGAACTGTATGATATTTTAAGATATAGAGGGTTTCATCCGATAGCTGCTGCGGCTTTTGTCGGTCAGCATTCTTTCACGACCCGGTTGGCTACCGGGCGTCCCGACCGGGAAGATCTGGAAAAGGCAGAACAGTTTTCGGCAGAGATCGTAAGAAGAATATTGCAACCAGGAGAATTTACCGGAATAAAGATTCCGGGACAAGGGGCTCCTGATTACGGTGGGTATTATAAACCCAAAGGAAGGGATGAAGAGGTGGTGAATTTCCTGAAAGCAAAACCTGTTACGACCGATGCGTGCATCGATTGCAGACGTTGTGCAAAAGTTTGTCCTATGGGGGCTATCCGGCAGGATCATCCTTCTGAGGTTTCCGGTATTTGTATCAAGTGTAATGCTTGTGTAAAACAATGTCCTGTACATGCCAAACAGTTGACGGATGAAGCTTACCTAAGTCATGTCGGTTTTCTTGAAAATAGATATACCTCGAGGGCAAGAATCGAATTATTTTAATCGACCTAAATACTTGGTATATGAAGACCGGTCTTTATACGAAACTGATTTTTCTGTACGATTACGGGAACTTGACGGGTTACCTTCTCATTGAGAACTTGTTGTTCGTCAAGTATCTGAACACTCCGGTGTAGCTGCTGTTTCTTATCTTCGTGAAGATGATGCATGCTGTCTATCCGCTCTGCCGGATAAATCGCTTTGGAACGGCACCTCATATTGTCCATTGCCATACATTGGGTATGGTAATGTTCCAGCTCTTCATCATCCCACTCCAATACCGTTTCACCCGATAAAAAGAACTCTATAAATTGAATATAGATGTTGTTTATCTCTTTTCAGAAATTGTTAATTTGTTGGTTGCGGGATTCAGGTTGTTCAATCTCATCTTATTTAAATACCATCTATATCCGATTATGCAAATCAGCATAAAAATTATCATATACCCAAATCCTATCCATTTGCGATGATAGGTTTTCATGAATAACTTTTTACGTTGTAAGAGATCTAAAAATTCCCATCGTCTTTTTTGATTTTATAAATGAACCGTTGTATTACTTTTGGAGAAAGTGAGATAACCTGTAATACCGGAGATAAGAGAACCTATTACAATGCCAAGTTTAGACAAATCAAGCAATGCAGATTGTGTTTCTCCAGCAAATGCAAGATTCGCTATAAAAATGGAAACAGTAAAACCGATTCCTCCCAAAAAGGCAACCCCAGCAATCATTTGCCATGTCGTATCTTCAGGCATGGGTGCAAGTCGAAATTTAACCGTCAGCCATGAGAAACAGAAAATTCCTAAGAACTTACCAAGTACCAGAGATACAATTATGGTGAGTGTTATTCCCTCGAATATAGCTCCCGGATTCATATCAAACAGAAAGATACCTGCATTGGCAAATGCAAAAAGCGGCACAATCAAGTAATTCACTAATGGATGAAGCGAGTCTTCCAATTTCTGTAATGGAGAAATCTCTTTGTCTGATGCAAATTCAACCTGTTTCAGCCAATCCTGCTGCTGGTTTGACAGAATAGAGCGTCGGGTTAATGTTTCATCATTCTCTTCTTTGAGATTTCCTATGGCTTTGCGGATTTGTTCTGTATACGTTTTTGACGTAAATACCGGTTTGGATGGAATGCAGAAAGCAACCGGCACTCCGGCAATAGTCGAATGTACGCCGGAGTTAAAGAACAAGTACCACACGACTGTACCG
>NZ_LARE01000178.1:0-728 GCF_000980245.1 Odoribacter sp. N15.MGS-14 | reverse complement strand
ATGCCCGATTATTATCCACGCCAAACTCCTCGACTAGTGAGCTGTTACGCACTCTTTAAATGAATGGCTGCTTCCAAGCCAACATCCTAGCTGTCTTAGCAATCTGACTTCGTTAGTTCAACTTAGTGTTTATTTGGGGACCTTAGCTGATGGTCTGGATTCTTCTCCTTTAGGACATGGACCTTAGCACCCATGCCCTCACTCCTGAGATAGAACTAATGCGCATTCGGAGTTTATCAAGACTTGATAGGCGGTGAAGCCCTCGCATCTTATCAGTCGCTCTACCTCACATTAGTAACTCTCAAGGCTGCACCTAAATGCATTTCGGGGAGTACGAGCTATCTCCAAGTTTGATTAGCCTTTCACCCCCACCCTCAGGTCATCCGGAAGCTTTTCAACGCTTATCGGTTCGGTCCTCCAGTTAGTGTTACCTAACCTTCAACCTGCCCAAGGGTAGATCACTTGGTTTCGCGTCTACTCCTTCCGACTATCCGCCCTATTCAGACTCGCTTTCGCTTCGGATCCACATCTCAAGATGCTTAACCTTGCCGGAAAAAGTAACTCGTAGGTTCATTATGCAAAAGGCACGCCGTCACAGCATAAGCTGCTCCGACCGCTTGTAGGCGCATGGTTTCAGGGACTATTTCACTCTTCTATTCGAAGTGCTTTTCACCTTTCCTTCACAGTACTGGTTCGCTATCGGTCTCTCGGGAGTATTTAGCCTTACC
>NZ_LARE01000026.1:0-39933 GCF_000980245.1 Odoribacter sp. N15.MGS-14 | reverse complement strand
TGTTTGATAGAAGTTTATACCTTTCAGGTCACAGTTCGTTTTCCATGCCGTGATAACGTGAGTCGGAGGTGTTCGTGTTCGGGGACCATTGGAGCTCTGGCGAGTGTCGTCTTGCCTTTTCTGAACGACCGACCGGTGGTGTCTGACGGAAACGTAACGTAAAGTTTTTTGCGGAGTGAGGAGTTCCGCCGGTCAGTGATAGAAAAAGCCAGACGACCGACAGAAGCGACCGGGTCCCCGAACACGAACACTGAAGACGAATAAGTAACGACAGAATAATTCTACTTTTAAATTAGTTTATTCGATCCTTACATTTAGCTCCACCTTTCCCGGTGGCATGCAGATATAATCATTGCAACATTGATACTCCACCGTGCAGTGAACCTCTCCTTTGCCTTTTCCTTTGATTTCCTGACGGAAAACAACTTCTCCTTCATAATACCTGGTTCCCGCCTCATTCAGCTTTTTACTGACAGGCCACAGCAATTTTTCTGCTTCTCCCCATCCTTCCGGAAAAGTAAACTGCAAAGCAGTCGGCATATACGGATCTGTAGACGCCACCCGGGCATACGTATGATACCCCGGATGAATATTCATCTTTACCACGACCCACTTATTACCGTTTTCCGCCTCTTCGGTTTTCATTTCCACATATACCGGATTTTTATCACTGGTCAGGGCAGCTTCTGTTTCCGGAACTCTTCGTTTCTCTCCCCGGTAATCTTCACCCGGAATCTTTTGTCCCCTCATCCGATAATCATTTCCCGGCACACTCAAATCCCTCGTATTTACCATAAAAAACCAACCGCCGGATTCGGTAAAAAATATCCGGTCTTTATTGGTTTCGTACCAATCGCGCCATTCCTGCGGTGTAGCGAAACGACACAGCGTATAACGGGTAAGTACCCGTTTGGCCTTATCCACTTCCTCTCCCCGTTCCCAACAACCGATAGCCTTGTCCAACAAACGGATATCATTATTGGGAATCCCCCAGCTTTTCACATCTTCATCTACCATCCAATAAATCACCTTATCGCCACCGTAAAAATAATCCCGGTTGTCATCGAAATAATCCTTGTAAGCCTGTTCATTGTCCCCGAACTTTTCAAACAAAACAGGTTCACGGGATTTCAGCCATTCTGCATAACTCTGTAGTTTTACGGTACTCCTTAAAGCTGCTTTTTCTTCACTTGTCAGCTTCTCCCCTTTGGCCTGCTTCGCCAGAGCCACTTTTTTGATTTCTTCCGTTTTTTCTATATACTGTTTCTCCACGACCATTCTTTCCTGCCATCTTTTATAGGAAATAAAATCTTTCTGCTGTACGGCATATTCACGGGTGGCTATATCACTTTTATATCTCCGGGCGATAGGTGTCTGGCCCGCGAATTTTGAAATATATGCCACGGCATTGGCAAAAACAGTCTGTGCTTCATCCGTCATATTCTCCGGGGAGGCAGAAAATCCCCAAAAGAAGAAATTACCATGCCTTCCCATCGCTACGGCATCGATATCTTTAGCACTGACACCCCCTGAGATGTATTCGGCATCCGGCGAATCCGCAAATCCCCAGGGTCTGGCGATCATTCCGGGGCGGAAACCTTCTTCAGTTTTATATCCTTTTGTCTGTACCCGCCACATTTCCAGCGAATCCGGCAAAGGTTGCCCGTCAGTCCGTACAAAACGGAATGCCTCCGAAGGAGTCGGTTTTAGTTCCACTGAAATATTCACCTCAAAAGGTTCGTGAAAAATAGGATGTTCTTTATTAAAATGATGCGCATCTGCATCCAGACACAAACAATACCAATCTGTTTTTACACCGATCCGTGTCCCAACGATATCGCCTGCTTCAGCGATAAATACCATCGGACGGTCGAAATCCTCCGGCAAATAAGCAGGATTCCGCCTACTGATAACCATCCCTTCTTCATTCACTATTTCCTGAGCAGGTTGCAATTCACGTGGGGTGCCATCCATGATAGTCACATCATAACGGTCCGACATTTCCGGGAGATAATCCCGGGCACTGACCACCTCTACATTTCTGAAATACCGTCTCAGTAATTTTTCGAATGCAGCCGTACGTTTGCGGACACTTTTTTCCAAAACAGCAGGTTCCGGGTTATGAATCATGGTTTCTATTTCGGGAGAACCTCCTACATACAATACACTCAAATCACTTTTTACCTGTTTACCGCATACCTCTGCCGTCAGCAACAAGAAAGCGATACAATATCCTATTATTCTTTTCATTTTTTTCAAATTATGATAAATTTTAGTTTCCGACTTTTTTCAATACTCATTCTGTACCAGTTTCTTATTCAAACTGATCTCTTCCGATGGGATCAGACACATCGTTCTCCGTGAAGTCTGCGGATCGATTTCGTTATACTGCCGGGCCGTGTAGGAACTATATGCCACAGAAACCTCTTTCCTTTCCATTTTTCTACCATTCCGTACATAATCATAATAGGTCTGAGCCTCAAAAGCCAGTTCTCTCCGGCGTTCGTCAAAAATTTCATCGAATAGTTCCATCCCCGATATTCCGCTCAACGGCGACAATCCTGCACGCTGACGAATGTAGTTCAAATCCGCCAGGGCCTTACCGCTTTCCCCCAACTTCATATACGCTTCCGCCCGGTTTAAAATCACTTCCCCGGCCCGGATAAACACAACCGGACAGGCAAAGCTGTAGTAACCGGAAAATGCCTCATACTTTCCGCCATTATATTTTTTAGTGTTATACCGACCGTTAAAGCGACCGGAAGGTTCTGTAAAATACGTCCAGCGCAAATCTTTTTCCTGATCCATAATTTCCTCATAATCCCGCGAAATGACACAGTTGTAACCGGAAGTACTTGCAGAAGATTCATAACCGTACCACGAATAATAATTATGCACCAGATTGTGGATTCTGCTGGGAAAATTAGCCGGAGTAAAAGCGAATAAAATCTCTTTATTGGTTTTGGGATTATCGTACAAGTCTTTTAACTCCTCCCCTTGCAGCACCTCTACGACATCATTTTTCATACTAAAGGTCGAATCGGCATAACGGACGGCCATTCGGTTATAGTCCTCGACTGGACTCTCAGGCATTCCTCCCATATAGAGGTAGATTCTCGACAACATGCCGAAAGAAGCCGCCTTATTGGCAAACGTACGATCGGAACGCTCGTCGGGCAGACAAGCGGCAGCAGTTTTAAAATCTGCAATCGCCTGCTCGAAACATTCCCTGACACTACTCCGCTCCAAAGCCTGGGCAGTCGCTTCCACATCCAGCGGGATCCCTAAATTCTTGTCCGGTTGATCCCAAAAAGAACGACCGAATACATTGGTTGCATTAAAAATCAGCAATCCCCGTAAGAAAGCATTTTCTCCTTTCAACCGGACTAAATTCAATTTTTCATCCGGATTCACAGTATTCGCATACAGTTTATCGATAGCGACGATGTTACGGGAAGCCCCTAAAATCAATTGATGGCTCTTCGCCCACACCGACCAAGCATAGGACTGTGATTTCTGATCGCTATTCAGAAAGAAATGCGCATCCGGTCCCCGTAAGTAATCCGTAGACCAAGACAGAAAGGCATCGTTGAAAATCACATTATTGGCCCTGAACTCACCCAAAACATGATAGGCCACATGGTACAAAGAGACTTCGGTATATCCTCCGGCAGCACTCTGAAACTGACCGTATAATCCCGATGTGGCATTCACTATATTATTGAAACTACTCAGGTAGTTATCCGCCTCTGCCATATTATGGGGGCGCATTTCGTCCAAACGTCCGTTACAAGCGGACAGAAACAAAATTCCTATCAGTAAATATTTGACTTTCATAACTCTAATCCCTTATTTAAAATGTAACATTCAAACCAAAGATAAAACGTCTCGGAGCAGCCCAGCCCGCCACATTCTCGGGATCATTGCCTATAAACCGGCTGGAAGTAAAGGTGTGTACATTGTCACAACTGAAACTCAATGCAGCCGACTGTAAATGCAACATCTCCATCCAGGCCTGCGGGAAACGATAAGACAGCCGGATATTCGAAATCCGGAAATGACTGGCATCCGAATAACAGAAAGAAGTCTCGGTACCTAAATCCAACATATAAGCAGGATCTGCATTCATCATCGGGATATCGGCCTTATCTCCGGCTTTTTCCCAGATTTTCCATCCGGAAGGTAATTTATGCAGGTTATTTCTCATCCACCTCGTACCGGAAGTATACTCGGCCAAAACATCATTATACACCTTGTATTTCAGATTATAAGTAGTATGTACATACAGTTCCCAATTCTTATAAGTAAGTGTGTTCGTAAAACCACCCCAATAGGGTGCACGGCTCAAACCGACATTCACATAACTCAGTTCCCCGTTTCCATTCGTAGCCTCCTGCATCGTATTTACAATAGTCCTCGTTCCGTCTTCGTCTATCCGTTCATATTGTGCCGCCCCCGTCTGCGGATCGACACCGGTTATTCTTACTTTTTTCAACTCATCGATATTGTCCCCTTCATAAAAGGTCTTATAACCGTTTCTTGCCAACTTTCCCTGATCGAGTTTGGTCAATTTATTGTCGTTATAACTGAAAGTGAAGGTAGTAAACCAATTGAAGTCCTTGCTTTTCAATGTATGGGTATTCAAAACGAATTCAAGTCCCCTGTTTTCCATCTCCCCGACATTCTGATATTGCTGGCCTACCCCGGCATACGCCGGTAAGGTAACCCCCATAATCAAATCACTGTTCCTGCGTTTATACCAGTCCGCCGATAAAGTAATCCGGTTTTTCAGGAAGCCCATATCTACCCCGAGATTCAAATTATAAGCAGTCTCCCACGACAGCTGATCATTTCCCTGCTGGTTCAGCTGTGCTCCGTAGACCGACTGGTAACAGGGATGATTTCTGTAATAATCGAATGTCGTATTACCGGTGGAATATAAAGTATAATTCAGGTAATCCATGCCGGCTTCCTTTCCTGACGTACCGTAACTAAATCTGAACTTCAGGTTGGAAAACACAGGCTGTTCCCTCATAAACCTTTCGCGGGAAGCCAGCCAGGAGGCACTCACCGAATAAAACGTCCCGTAACGGTTATCTTTTCCGAAATTAGTCGAACCGTCGGTACGGAAGGATACGGAAGCCATATATTTTCCACTGTAATTGTAATTTATTTCCGAAAATACCGAAAAACTACCCGCATCACTCTCTGTCCCCGTCGGCACCACTCCGGCATCGTTCTTTCTCCCTTGTTTGGCAAATCCTCCGACATTCCGTTCCCCCGCAATCAGCTGGTCATACATTTCCACATGGGAGGTGCGGCTGTGGCGTTCATACCACTCCTGGCCCAGCAAACCACCCAGACTATGTTCTCCGAAACGATGTTGCAAACGCAATATATTGGAGGTCAAAAAACTCCAGCTTCGTCCGTCATCCACTTTCAGCGTACCGTTACTCACATTATTACTGCTATGATTACCGCTATAAGTCCGGCTATCCAGATATTCATTGGCATTCGTATTGATTAAAGTAAAGGTATTGGTGGAACTCAAAGTCAGCCATGAAAAAGGCTTCAATATCCCTGAAAAGGAACCGAACAAATTATTCCGTAATTCTGTCAGGTCATTGTATGCATTGTCCCGCAGAGGATTCACCAAAGCTTCGGCACTCATCACCATGTCACTCCACGCCTCCATATTGTATTTTAAAGTCCCGTCTTCATTATAAGGCGATATCCAGGGATGAATACTCTCCATAGTAACCAAACCGGTATAAGGGCTCACACTTTTCTGAAACGTACCGTTCATGTTTACCCCGAAGCTCAGAAATTCGGTGATATCGAAATCCATCCTTGCCTTAAACAGATGACGGGTCAAGTCGTAGCCCACTTGAGTCCCCTTCTCATCGTAATAATTGTAGGAAAAATAATATTGCATTTTATCTCCTCCGCCACGGATACTCATGGCCACATCTTTACTCAATCCGGTTCGGTAAGCCAAATCGCGCCAATCGGTTGTCTTCGTCAGATCGAAATTATTCCGTAGCACTCCCAGCGTATCCTGTACAAAAGTTTCCCGGTCTGCATACATCTCCCTCAAATTCTCGTTGGTATCCCACCAATTCCGTAATGTCATTTCCCCGAATTCCAACAATTCGGATGAATTCATATACTTCAGCCCGCCGAAAACAGGAGTACTGATTCCCATTTTCACATCCAGTGAAACGGTCATTTTATCCTTTATCCCTTTCCGGGTCGTCACCACGATCACGCCCGTCGCAGCCCTCGAACCGTAAATAGCCGTAGAAGCTGCATCTTTCAATACCGTAATATCCGCGATATCCGAAGGCGAAACGACCCCACTGATACTGGTATAATCCGTAATCACCCCATCGATCACAATCAAAGGAGTCGAACTGCTGCCACTACCGTCATCATTCCCGTAAAACGTTCCCAGGCCTCTCAGCAACAAAGCCCCGTCCTTTCCCGGCGTCCCGTCACTACCCGTAATCTGTAAACCGGTTGTATGGCCTTTCAAGGCATTCATCAGATTTCCGCCGGTCGCCGACTGTACGATATCCTTCCCCCGGAATTGCTGTACCGCCCCGGTCATTTCACTCACTTTACGGGTAGAATAACCGGTTACAATCACTTCTTCCATTTCGGCAATCTCTTCTTTTAATATCACATCCAACACTTTCTGATCCCGGACAACCCTTTCCTGCTCCTGCATACCTACGAATGAAAAAAGGATGCGAATCTCTTTATCTGCAGGAAGTTCCAAACGATAACCACCGTTCTGGTCCGTCGCCACCCCCAGGGTCGTTCCTTTTATCCTGACCGTAACCCCGGGCAAGGGCCTTCCTCCGCTATCCTTCACCGTCCCTTGCAGCACCCGAACATGCCGAGGAATTTCAGGCGCATACACAGCCGCCCCTTTACGGATGACCACCACCTGGTCGACTATTTCATAATCGTATCCCCTGGATTTGAGCAAAGCATCCAAAACCTGCTCTGCCGTTGCTTCTTTCAATTCCAAAGTCACCTTTTCACCGGTATTTAAAACACCTTTACGATACACAAATTCATAACCGGTTTGAGTAGTCAGAAAATCCAATACCCTCGTTATTTCCTGACCGGAAAAATCGACGTTCAACTTTTTTAATTGTGAAAAACTATTGGCACTCACCGTATTCACAATACACACCAAAAACAGAATCTTCAAATTCATCACCAACAATTTTTGGGGTAATCTAATCCAACCGGAATTACCCAGATTTCGATTTTTTTTCATAAATTTGTAAGAGATTAAAATTAAACATGGACATCTGCTCCAACGGATGTCTGCATCTAAAAGGGGAATCTGTTTTGGATTCTCCTTTTTATATCTATTCCTTGACAATGACCGTGCGATTCTGAATATGAAATTGCACTTCACCGGTCTTTTCTAAAATATTCAATACCTGCTGTAATTCAGCATACCGGGGTACACTTCCTTTAAAAACCTTGTTTTTCAATGCCGGATTCTGATAGAAAACTGTGATATCGTACCACCGGGCCAGCTTCTGCATAATTTGCTCCAGGGTCTGTTCTTCCAAAATAAATTTCCCCTTTTTCCAACTGATTATTTTATCGACATCGACCTGTTGCCTGATCATCGAGCCGTCACCGGTATCCAACACACACTGCTCACCGGGTAACAAAGTCATATCCCTGCCGGTAGTTGCTACTTTTACTTTTCCATTTACTAAGGTCGTATAGACATGTACCTCGTCTTTGTACCCCGAAACGTTAAATTCCGTACCCAACACTTCGATGACCTGATTGCGGATTTCTACGCGAAAAGGAAGTAACGAATTTTTCTTTACTTGAAAATAAGCTTCCCCTTCCAATACGACTTTTCTCTCTTTTCCCGAAAATTCAACAGGATAACGCAAACGGCTTTCTGCATTCAACCATACCTGAGTCCCATCTGACAAAACCAAATCGAATTCTCCGCCACGGGGAATTTCTATTTCATTATACACCACTTTTCCTGATTTCTCATTTTTTTCCTGCCGGCTATCATAGGATAATTTCCGGTCATCGGTCTTAGAAACCCTGACCTCTCCTTGTGTAATCGTTTGTTGCAAGGTATCTAAATGAATGAGTTCACCGTTTCCCAAATGTAAAACAGCACGAGGCCCTCCTGCCAGAATGGGCCGGTCGACCGGAGGTTGCCGAAGCGAAGACTGCCGGTGAACCAACCAGAAGCTCCCCAACAAAATAAGGAATAGAGCTGCCACTCCACCGATCTGCCGCAGACGAAGGATTTGCCTGCGACGGGTAAAGCCGGCAATTTGTCTCTGCATATGCTGTAAAGGCTGCCGGGTATCGATACCGGACAACCGGGCAACAGATTCCGATAAATAGCGGGTATCCTGCAATTTTTGGTACAGGGTCTCATGTTCAGCAGATTGCCGGCGCCACTCCTCCAACACTTCATTTTCTTCCTCCGAAAGCGTTCCAAACCTTTCTTTCCCGATCAATTCGGAGATCTGAAAGACAGTATGTTCCAATTTTTCCATTTTAGCTCCTTCCTTAAAACATCCCTATAACGCAATCGATCTAAAATGGGGTAAAAAAAGACAATTTTTTTTGAATTTTTTTTATAAGGTAGCTAAAAATATCCGAAAGTGACTGATTCAGGCTATCGGTATTTCTTTCTCCCTATTTCTTTTATTTTTTTCCAAAACGGTGAAAGGCTTCTCAAACAATCTTCCACCCGGATGCCATACGCTTCAACAATTTCTCCAAGTTCTTTCTGATGAATAAAAAGGGCTGTGACCCACTGACGCTGATCGGCAGGAAGCCGGCTTATTTCTTTAAGAATGGCACTCCCCACTTGTTCTATCTCCGCTCTGAGTGAACGGTTATCGATAGAATCTTTTCTGTTATACAGAGCTCCGGCAGTTTGGAGCCAGACGACAGTCATATATTGAGAGAGCAACGAATCCTGCTCATTTTCAGTACTCATCAGCTTGCCGAACCGGACAGGAGTATACCATTTGTATCGCATTTTCAATTCATTCTGGATGGCCCAATGAATCGAACTTGCAAGGTATACACTGCTATATTTTTCCAATTGTTCGGGGTTTTTTTTTCCTGTTAAAACTTGCACAGCGATTATTCCGACCGACAACAATTCTTCGTAATCGATAAAATTCTGTTTACGGTCGATAAGATTTTTTTGCTCGGCCTGTGCAATAATCCGAACGATATCGAGATATTTTTTAGGAGGCTCTGAAAAAAGCATACTGGAAGAATCAGAAAAATCCGGATCAAAAGTGATGTTCTTATTATATTCTATTTTCTGTCCAACTATACTGATTGCCTGGCGCAAAAAATTTACAACAGGCATAATATCTCTGTAACATGCTTCAAATGTTTTTCCCTGTTCTTTGGCTATTTCACTCACAAACTTCTGTTCATAAATGAGTTGTCGGGCAAGATCGCGGTGAGAAACAGGGATACTATCGATTGCCTGCAATAAAATACGGCTTGCATTCTCAATTTCAGACCGAAGATTATTCTCTTGAAACAAACCGATATGGTTATATAGTAAAACGATGGTCCGGTATATAGAAAGAAAAAGCATTTGATTTTGATTTAACCACTTATTTTCTTTTTTAATCTCCATTCTTTGATGAGGAATAACCTGTCCATACCATTTGTATCTTATCTGCAATTCATTTTGAATAGCCCATTGGATTGCAGTAGCCAAATAGAAAGCATTGTATTTTTCCAATTGTTCGGGGGTTTTATTTTTTATCATCACCTGAACGGCAATTATTCCGATAGCCAGCAGCTCTTCATATTCAGGCATTTCACAAGCATTAAAGAAACGGGCATGTTCTGTCCGGGCCACTGCCCGAACAATATCGATATAATTATTCAGTCTTTTACTGGAATCCGACAATTGGGTTTGCGGTATTCCATACAACTTTTTATATAAATCAGACCGGCTCCGGTCAAACGCCGGATCCATTTTAACCACCTTATTCCAGGCTTCGGCAGCTTTATCCCGCTGTCCCATCATCAGGTAGATTTCCCCTTTGGAATCGATGTAATTCGGATCGGCAGAATCCCGGGCAATCGCTTTGTCGATATAAACCATAGCTTTTGTAAAATCCTGTTTTACATACTGACCTTTTGCATACATATAAGCCAGCTGGTTATCAGCCTCCAAAATTTCCGCATCGGCAGCCCGAACATAAAAATCATAAGCATTCCGATAATCCCCGGCCCAATAATACAGTAAACCGAGCCGATAAGCTGCAACAGCCCCCCCCTTTTCAAGCGCTTGTCTGAAACAAGCTGCCGCTTCTGCTAAATTACACTCGGCGTATACACTATCAGCTAAAATATGTCCTTTCAGATACCAATAAAAAGCTTTATTATCATCAGGTGTCACTTTATCTTTCAACAGGTCGTCGGCCAAATGATAAATGGCATATCCGGCAAGTCCGATGTTCTTCGAATCCTGAAGCATAAATTCGAAACGTTTATAAATGAAATCATAAAGCCATCCCTGTAATTTCCGGGTATTATCGGGAAGTATCAATAAAGTAGATTCAGGTACAGCCCCCTCAGCTACCATTTCCACATTTTCTCCCACCCGGATAGATTCCAAAGAAAAACAGCCGTAAAAAGCATTTTCACCGATCCCGGTGACACTTTTAGGTAGCGTAACCGACAACAACCACTTATTATTTTTAAATGCATTAGCTCCGATCGATACGAGACGATATTTCTCCCCTTTGTATTTTACAAACTCAGGTAAAACCAATTCTCCCTCAGGATCATTATAGCTAATTATACTTTTAGGCCAAATAGCGACTGTTTTTTCCTGAGCCGACAATATTTTATAATAAATAGGATGTCCGGTCGTCGAGTCTGTAAAATCATAAAAAGAATTCAATCTTTTCTCTGCGTAGCGGCTACTGTCATCAGCAGAGATCAGCGATAAAGCTTGTTCATAACAGCTTCGCGCTTTCTCAAGATACTGAATCTCCTTGACCGAACGGTATTCATACAGATTTCCTAACATAATCAGTCCGGCATAGGATGGAAGTCGGGCAGCCTCGGTAACTTTAGCAAACAAGGTATCCGGATCATTCGAGTTATCCCCTTCCAGACAAAGCCATTGCCCTAATTGGGGTGCAAATTCGCCGGGAAAGGCTTTATTCAGCAGCCGGTAAACTTCTACCAGCTTATGAGTAGTTTCGATACGCTGATCGTTATAGTCCCAACCACCCATTTCATAAAGACCGACTTGCTGACGAAGTTTATCAGCCATCAATAATAAATCCTGCTGAGCCTCGTTTTTCATAGTCTGTCCGGCCTGAATCACCCTTTCACCGGTATTCCATTTATTCAACTGCTCGTTCGTCTGACCGATCAGTTCCAATTCCTCATATAAACGTATTCCCTCATCGATCTTGCCTTCTTCCACCAATTGCAAGGCCCGGCTTATTTTATCGTCCATTTCGTTCCGGTCGATACGGGCAAAGATTTCAACATAGGTATTTATATTACTGAGTTTTTCCTGATAAGATTTTTCCAGTTGTTTCAATTTTTCGGTTAGTTCCAATTCATTGGCAATACTGGTTTCAGCCAGCTTCTTCTGACGCAGATAATCGTCGCGGTACGATTTTTCAATAATCCCGTAAAACTTTTTCTTCAAAGCCCGGAACTCACCTTCCCGGCACATCACCACCACAAAGGGAGTCTTATTATCGGAAATCCTCCATATCTCCAACGCTTCTTTATTAAAAAGGATGTATCCCGGTTTATAAATCTCATTGTACTTTACGGCCTGTCCTGGCTTTAACACGGCAAAATGAAGTTCGAAACGTCCTTGCTCGTCACTGACAGCCGAAGGAGAACCGACCACCTGAAGTTCTACTCCTGGCAAAGGTGTCTTTTCCTCAACCCCATTATATTCTTTGACATATCCGGTCTCTATACATTGCGATTGTGCTATCCGGAATAAGAAAAGCAGAACAAACAGTATGGTTATTGACTGATACTTCATCATAATCGTTCTTTTCATTTAATTTTAACCCGATCAGTACGCTGGAACAATTCTTTTAACTCAAGCCCACCCGCCGGTCCTACGTATTTTTCCGCATGGGATAAGGAGTAAGGTTTTTGGCATCAGGACACTCGTCGACCCGTAAACGGGGAAGATAGCCTTCTTTCTCTATTCGGACAGACTTGGACAAAGTCTGTTCCTGTAAGGGAAAAACTATTTTAAAAATCCCACGGACATCGGTCCTGGTTGTCCGATTATCGACAGTAACAACGGCATCCTGGACAGGCACCCCCTCTTGTTCATCGTAAACTATTCCCTGATAGACACTGAACGTACTGTCACGTTTCAACTCCAATGTCACATAGGTCGTCATTCCCCAGGAAAAATGTCCCTGAAAACGTAAAGTATCGTAATAACCGGCATTAAATTCCAACATATACGGCCGTCCTTTATAATACGGCCGGATATTATCCAGGATTAAAACTGTATCCAAAGAACCGATATACTGTTCTGTACCGTTGAAAATAATTTTTGCATAGGAAGGCAACGGCAATCGGTGAGATAAATCTTTCACGGTGAGCTCTACCCTTGAAGGAATAGCAAAAAAATAAAAGATAATCAGCAAAAAAGATAGCATCGTAGCGACATAACTACGACGTAACCTTTTCTCCCGCTGCCATCTCTGCCACAAACTATCGAAGCGAAGCGACAACATCCGGGCTATAACTTTAATAAAAGCCCGTTCTTTACCGATCTCCTGTACATTGATCCCCAGCAACTCCTTATCCTTGGGTATATTCTTCAATGCCTGGGGGAAACATTCCTCTACAGCAGAACCGGCATGAGGAAGTCCTTCAACAATAAACGGGATGATATTTCCCAAACGTCCTTCGTCGATAAATACCTGAATTTCTTTGTTCACCCATTCCGATCGTGAGGCATGAGGCGAACAGATAACAATAAGGAATTCAGAGCTCTGTAATTGTTTTTCAAGTTCATCGCTTAATATCCCCCCCCCCAAATCTGTCTTGTCCCGGAAGATTGGACGTAAATGCCTGGGCAATGACGGATTTGTCTTCTTTAGTATTGTAGGTAATTTATACCCTTCCAGTTTACGCTGAAGCCATTCCGCCCATTTTTCATCTTCACGCTTATAGCTTATAAAAGCATAATTATCGTAAATTCGTTTATTATCCATCGGTCCTCTTTATTATCCCAGGAAGAAAAAAAGAAATAACCGGGGATCCAATTTTTCCCGTAAAATTTCGAGCGCTTTGGCTTTCGCCTTTTTAACCGTACTATCCGAAACGCCCAATTGTTCGGCAATTTCAATATTTTTCAAACCTTCAATAAAACTTAATTCAAAAATCTGACGTTCTCTATCCGGCAAGCTGTGAATAGCATTGAACAACAACAACTGTGTCTCCTGGTCGATAACCGTATTGGCAAAAAATGCTTCATTTTCCAGCTGGGAAGAATACCGTTCCTGTGCTTTTCCTTTCCGGTAAAGGCTGATGATCTCATTTTTTACAGAAGTGTATAAAAAAGATTTCAATGTATAAAAGAGTCTCTTCTTTTCCAGGCATTAAAAATAGCATTTTGTACGCAATCTTCTGCCAGAAAATCATGCCGGTCACCTGCATTTTTTACAGCATACAACAATAATCCCGGATAAATTCTACGGTAAAACAATTCCAATTGTCCTTTTTTAAAAGCCTGCAACACTTGTAAATCAGTAACTCCCATCCTACTTAATTACAATCTTCATTTTTCACACTTCACGACATATACCTGTCCTGCCTGATACTTTTTTATCATCACCCGATTTCCTTTTTCGATATAATCTCCCAACAAAGAGACGGCATCATACACTTCTCCGCCTACTTCCACTTTCCCGGCAGGCCGCAAATCTGTCACCGCGATCCCCTGTTTGCCGATTTCTTCCCGTACCGACAAATCTACTCCTACATAACCGTCTTCCGGTTTTTGTTCAGCATGCAAGGCAAAAGCCCAACGACGGCTCCCGAATAATTTAGCCCCCAACCACATGCTCATCAACAAGGATACCAAAGAAGCACTCACCACCAGAAACAGGGAACGCACCAACGGACGTACAAAATCACCCAGGAAACGGAAAGAGAAATGATCTATCCCTGCAAAAACCAAGGCCACTATAATCAATACAATTCCGGAAATACCTGCTACACCGAAGCCCGGAATCACAAAAATTTCCAGAAGCAACAAGACGACTCCCACGACAAAAGCAATGATCTCCCAATACCCGGCAAACCCTTCGAGATACAAGGGAGCGAAATAGAGCAGGCAAGCCGTCAGGGCGGCAGCCAAAGGAAAACCGATCCCCGGGGTCTGCAATTCGAAATAGATACCACCGACAATGACCATAATCAACAATCCCTGTATCACGGGATTGATCAGAAAACCGATAATCCGATCGGTGACGGTAGGATGATAGCTCCGTATCGTATAGTTTTCAACCTGTTCTTTTTTCAATACTTCCTCCACACTTTCTGCCATTCCGTCACAAAAACCGTATTTCATGGCTTCCCGGGCAGTGAAAGTCACTACCCGTCCGCTATCGGTAATACCCTGGATATAAATAGACTGATCCACCATGGCTTCGGCGATATGCGGATTCCGCTTCCAACGATAAACCGTATCCCTGCCCTGAACCAACGTATCCCTGCCCTGAGCTTCTGCCGTAGAACGAATCATCGAGCGCATATAGGACTGATATTTATCGGGCATCGCCTCACCCGTTTGATTCACGACCGTAGCCGCCCCGATATTCGCCCCCTCGCGCATATAGATTTTGTCGCAGGCAATAGAAATCAATGCCCCGGCAGAGGCAGCATTATTATCGATAAATACCCATACCGGTTTCCGTGAGTTCAGAATCATACTACGCAAAGAATCGGCATACACGACCATCCCACCGTAAGTATTCATATGAATTAAAATATAATCCGCCTTTTCCTGCCCGGCCAGGTCGAAAGATTTTCGGGCCAGACGCCACACTTCCGGACCGATCTCGTCTTTAATATCCACTTTATAAACGACTTTTTCGGGTTCGGCAGCCCCAAGCGTGTTCAACCAGCAAATCCCCAGCACGAGCAAAACAAGCTTCCTGAACGTATATATCCCTGACATAAGCATCATCGGTATTTTGTAATAGGTAAACAAATATAAGCTTTTTTATCTTATCCAACTCCTTCCATCAAATTTTCTTTTATAAATATAAGATGCAGCCCGGCAAAATCAATCAAACAAATTTGTTGTTTTTGCTCCCGCCTTTGCATATATTTGTAACGTTTCATTATTTCAATCCCGGTTATGAGCAAATTTGTAATCACCTTAGTCGTTTTTTCACTCTATTCGATGAGTTTTGCCTCTACCCCTCCCATACGGCAAGAGCTAGGAAATAACTGGCAATTCAGGCAATACCATATCGGTAAATGGTTACCGGCCGAAGTACCCGGGACAGTACATACCGATCTGATAAACAATGGGATCATCGAAGATCCGTTCTATCGCGACAATGAAAAACACATCCAATGGATCGATAAAGCCGACTGGGAATATGAACTTCGTTTTCAGGTGGACGAACAATTGGCCGGGCAAAAACACAAACAACTCGTATTTCAGGGATTAGACACCTGGTGCGACATCACCCTGAACGGTCAGCCTCTTCTATCTACCAACAATATGTTCAGGACCTGGAAAGCAGATGTCTCCGGCCTGCTTTCCGATAAAGAAAATATACTGCATCTTCGCTTTCGTTCTCCCATCCGGCAAGGTATGAAAGAAATGGAAAAATACGGATTACCCTTGCCGGCTTCCAACGACCAAAGCGAAAACGGAGGAATGGGCCCTAACCGGGTGAGCGTTTTCAGCCGGAAAGCCCCTTATCATTTCGGTTGGGACTGGGGCCCGCGATTAGTCACTTCGGGTATCTGGCGGCCGATTTTCCTGGAAGGCTGGGATGACCTGAATATCGAACAGGTTTTTATCGAACAGCCGCAAGTCACTCCCGTACAAGCCGATTTGAAAGCATCTGTCCGTTTGACGACAGAACATCACGAAAAACTGATCGCAGAAGTAAAATGTGATTCCCGGATATTGGCGAAAAGCGAGGTTGAAACCCAACCGGGAGAAAACCAGTTAACCCTCCCGTTTACCATTAAAAAACCCAGGTTATGGTGGAGTAACGGTTTAGGAAAAGCCAACCTTTATACATTCCGGATCGATTTGAAAAAAGACGGAAAAGTAGTTGCCAGCCGCGAAGTAACCACCGGTCTGCGTTCTCTGAAATTAGTACGCCGGCAAGATACCCAGGGAGAAACTTTCTACTTTGAATTGAACGGAATCCCTGTTTTTGCCAAAGGAGTCAATGCCATTCCCAACGATGTTTTTCTCCCCAGAATCAGTCGTTCGGATTACGAAAAAATGGTGACGGATGCCGCAAATGCCAATATGAATATGATCCGGATCTGGGGTGGAGGTATTTACGAAGACGATTATTTCTATGAACTCTGTGATCGCCACGGCATCATGGTCTGGCAGGATTTTATGTTTGCCTGTGCCATGTATCCCGGCGATCCTGAATTTCTGGAAAATGTAAAACAAGAAGCCGTCGATAACGTTATCCGGCTAAGAAATCATCCCTGTATAGCCCTGTGGTGTGGAAACAACGAAATAGATGCAGCCTGGAGAGGTTGGGGATGGAAAAGAGAATATACCCAGCAACAACAAGAACGGATTTTCAAGGCCTACACCGATGTCTTCCATCGGCTCCTGCCCGAAGTGATTGAAAAATATACCGATGGAGACGATTACTGGCCTTCTTCACCGATGTCGGGACCGGAAATCGGAGACCATGAAATCCGCCCTGCCAACCGGGGGGATAACCACTACTGGGGGGTATGGCACGAAAAGCACAAGTTTGAAGAATACGAAAAAAATATCGGCCGTTTCATCAGTGAACACGGTTTCCAATCCTTCCCTGAATTTGAAACCGTCCGGCAATACACTTTACCGGAAGATTACGACATCGAATCGGAGATCATGTCGGCTCATCAACGCAGTGGAATCGGCAACCTGCGCATCCGGGAATACATGGGCTGGTATTATCAGGTACCGGAAGATTTCGGGCAAATGCTATACATGAGCCAGGTATTGCAAGCCCGGGCCATGCGAATAGCCATGGAAACACATCGGCGGCATATGCCCTATTGTATGGGATCGCTGGTTTGGCAGCTGAACGATTGCTGGCCGGTAGCCAGCTGGTCGACAACCGATTATTACCACAACTGGAAAGCGGCCCAGTATGCGCTACGGGAAGCCTGCAAGCCGGTGATATTAGCTCCCCAGTTAACGGCAGACAGTCTGAAACTCTGGGTGGTAAACGATCTGCCAACTCCTCTCGCAGGAACCTATACCTTAGAGATAAAAGGATTCGACGGAAAACTGCATCAAACCCGGCAAGGTAAATATAAAATCAAAGCCAACAAAGCCGCCCCAATCGCAGCATCGTCAATCGCCGGTTTGCTGCAAGACAATTCACACCGGGAAACCATGGCCGTCATCACCATCCGGCAAGGCAAAAAAATCGTAGACCGCCAAAATGTATATTTTGCTCTACCGAAAGAGTTACTGCTCAGACAACCCGATATTCAGATTCAAATATCCGAAGAGCAAGGCAAAAAATACCTGACAGCCACCACCGACCGTCTGGCCTGTGATGTCATGTTTTACCTCCCCGGAGTAAAAGCGGTTTTTACAGACAACTATAAAGATCTGCTCCCGGGTCACCCCTTCCGTACAGAAATCCGCACACCCCTCTCCAAAGAAGAAATCGAACAGCAAATCCGATGCAGATGGGTTGGAAAATAGCTATTGCTTTATTTAACAGATTTATCGTTCATCCTTTCTACTGCAATAGTACCGGCAATTACCGACAATAATGACACAAAACAACAAGCGGCCAGGCTTAGGGCCGGAATCATAAGAGCCAAAGCGAATACAGTACCTATTCCTGTCACCAAACCGATATTTTTATTCACATAACGGACGCTCTGTCTGACATTAAAACGCTTTCTCTCGATAGCATAATCGATAAAGGCAAAACCGTAAAAATAAGCCGAGGTAAAGAAGATGGCAAAAGGAGCGATTACCCCCACAAGCGGAATAAATGAGCAAAGAAATAATACAAAAGAAATAAACAACTGAAAAATCATATTTCTCAGGGCGATCAGAATTCCCCGAAAAATCTCCCAGGCAAACTGCCTGAAACTAAAGGGAAATTCCCTTCCGGTAAGATGAGCTTCCGTCCGTTCGGACAGCCAGGAATATACCGGCGACATAACGACAAGCACAATATATCCGCCGAAAGCAACGAAAAGGAAGAAATACAGAATCCGCAATACAATCTTAATCAGCACGCTTGTCGTGGTCGTCACCCATTGCAGCCAGGAGATGCCCCCCACCCAGGCAGTAAGCTTAGCCTCGATCAAGCCGTACAGGCTATCTCCCGCTAAAGAAATCAGGATATTTCCCCCAATGAACAATAGCAATAAAATAATGACCGGAAAAAGTAAAAACCACCAGAATTTCCGGCTGAACAAAATTCCGAATGCTTTTCCATAAAGCTGTATCCCTGTAAAGAATCCCATTTTATCAAACTCAATTTAAATTGAAGACAAATGTAAGGAGGAAAAAGCAGATTTTCCGGCTATTTTTTCTATTTTTGTGAGCCAAAATAGTGCAGATTGTCTGATTGAACCAAATTCGTAGAACATAAATCTAATATTCACTTGTTATATACTATGCAACCATTAACAGCAATATCCCCGATCGACGGGAGATACAGAGATAAAGTCGAAAATTTGTCCAATTATTTTTCTGAAAGTGCTTTAATCCGTTACCGGGTAACGGTGGAGGTGGAATATTTTATTGCCTTATGCGAAATACCTCTTCCCCAATTGGCCGGTTTCAATCACCAGACTTTCGAGCAATTACGGGAAATATACCTCAATTTCACCGTCGAAGATGCCCAGCGGATCAAAGACATCGAGAAAGTCACCAATCACGACGTGAAAGCTGTCGAATACTTTATCAAAGAAAAATTCGATGCTTTAAATCTGCAACCATACAAAGAATTCATCCATTTCGGCCTGACTTCACAGGATATCAACAATACAGCGGTTCCCTGTTCGTTCCGGGATGCCGTTCACGATGTCTATTATCCTGTCATCGACGAACTGATCGCCAAACTCGAAGAGCTGGCCGAAGAATGGAAAGAAGTGCCGATGCTGGCCAAAACTCATGGACAACCGGCTTCTCCTACCCGTTTAGGGAAAGAGCTCAAAGTATTCACTTACCGGTTGAGCCGTCAGTTAGAGTTATTGAAAAAAGTAGCTATTTCCGGAAAATTCGGTGGAGCTACCGGTAACTTCAATGCACACAACATTGCTTTCCCGGAAATCGACTGGGCTGAATTCGGAAACCGCTTTTTAACTCAAAAATTAAAAATCGAACGGGAAACATACACTACCCAGATTTCCAATTACGATAATTTTGCAGCTCTGTTCGATAACCTTCGAAGGATCAATAATATTATTATCGACCTCGACCGGGATTTCTGGACTTACATCTCGATGACTTATTTCAAACAGAAAATCAAAGCCGGTGAAGTCGGTTCGTCCGCTATGCCCCATAAAGTAAATCCGATCGATTTCGAAAATTCAGAAGGTAACCTGGGCATCGCCAATGCCATATTCGATCACCTGAGTAATAAGTTGCCGATTTCACGTCTTCAACGAGATCTCACCGACTCAACCGTACTGCGGAACATCGGTGTCCCTTTAGCCCATACGATTATTGCTGTCAAATCGACTTTGAAAGGGTTGAACAAGCTTATTATCAATAAAGAAGCGATCGAAAAAGATCTCGAAAAAAACTGGGCGGTCGTGGCCGAAGCCATTCAAACCGTTCTGCGCCGTGAAGGATATCCCAACCCCTACGAAGCACTGAAAGCCTTGACACGTACCAACAATAAAATTACACAAGAATCTATCGCAGAATTTATCGACACACTCGATATTTCAGCTGAACTGAAAAAAACTCTGAAACAGATTACTCCCTCGAATTATACAGGAATTTAGTTAAAGAGTTGCTGAGTTATAGAGTTATAGAGTTAAAGAGTTATGAAGTTTTGGAGTTTAAGAGTGCAACAACTCAGTAACTCAGCAACTCAGCAACTCAGCAACTTAGCAACTCAGCAACTCAGTAACTCAGCAACTCAGCAACTCAGCAACTTTACCTATGCACGATTTAATCCTTATTCTCAAGCGTTTTATTCCACCTTATAAACTCCGGGTTACCAAAAGTATCATCTTCAATTTCCTCCATGCGATTTTCGGAAGTCTTTCCATCGCGATGCTGGGACCTATCCTGAAGATTATATTCAACAACGAACAGGATGTAACTGAACTTGTTCCTTTCGAATTTAACAGTGAATCTATCGGACAAATTTTTAATTACTACATCACAACGATCAAATACACTTACGGTCCATCGACAACCTTAATTCTGATCGGGGTGGTAGCCATCGTAACTACTGCTTTAAAAACCGGTTTCGCCTATTTGGGAGCTTATGAATTGATTTATATCCGGAATGGAGTCGTCAGGGACATCCGTCGTAAAATCTATGCCAAAATATTATCCTTACCTCTTCCCTTCTTTTCCGAAGAGCGCAAAGGGGATATTATCGCCCGTATGACCGGAGATGTACAAGAAGTAGAAGCCTCCGTGATGAGTTCTTTGGATATGCTCTTCCAAAGTCCGATTTTGATTATTGTCTATCTGACTTCCATGTTGTTTATGAGCTGGCAGCTCACCTTATTTGTTTTCATTCTTCTCCCCATTATGGGTTTATTGATCGGCCGGGTAGGTAAAAACCTGAAGCGCCGTTCTTGGGAAGGACAAACGAAAATGGGAGAAATTCTGGCTTTAATGGAAGAGACTTTATCCGGTTTGCGAATCATCAAGGCTTTCAATGCAGAGCCCAAAATGACTGAAAAATTCTCAACGGAAAACGAAAGCTACCGGAAAATACAAAACCGTCTGATGCGGCGGCGTTCATTGGCCCATCCGATGAGTGAATTTCTCGGTACGATCGTCGTAGTCATCATCCTGTGGTTCGGAGGAACGCTGATTTTGAATAATACCGGCAACTTATCGGGTCCAAGTTTTATTATCTATATCGGTTTGTTTTATTCTATCATCAATCCGGCGAAAAACCTGACTAACGCCTATTACAGCGTCCAAAAAGGATTGGCAGCGATGGAGCGTATAGACGTTATTCTGGCTGCAGAATCTTCTATACAGGAACCTGAAAATCCGCGAAAACTGGAACAATTCCAACAAGCTGTCGAATACAAAGACGTCAACTTTTCATATAACGAAAGTAAACAGGTACTCAAAAACATCAATCTGGTCATTCCGAAAGGAAAAACGGTAGCCCTTGTCGGCCAATCGGGTTCCGGAAAAAGTACCTTTGTCGATTTGTTACCCCGTTTTTACGATGTGAATAGTGGAAAAATTTGTATCGACGGTATTGATATCCGGGAACTTTCTTTTTATAATTTGCGGGAATTTATGGGGAATGTAAACCAGGATCCTATTCTATTCAACGATACGATCTATAACAACATCGCTTTCGGTATCGAAAATGCCACTTTGGAACAGGTTGAACAAGCTGCCCGTATCGCTAATGCACACGAATTTATCTTACAAACCGAACACGGTTACCAAACCATAATCGGTGACCGGGGAGGCAAATTGAGTGGGGGCCAGCGCCAGCGCCTGAGTATAGCCCGTGCCGTATTGAAAAATCCTCCGATCATGATCCTGGACGAAGCCACTTCTGCCCTGGATACCGAATCGGAAAAACTAGTACAGGAAGCTCTGGATAATCTGATGAAAAACCGTACCTCTATCGTGATCGCCCACCGCCTGTCTACCATCAAAAATGCCGACCTGATTTGTGTCTTCCATGAAGGAGAAATCGTCGAACGGGGAACTCATGAAGAACTCCTGAGTCTGAATGGTATTTATACCAAATTGTATAGTATGCAGAGTTTTTAGAGGGGATAGAGTTGCTGAGTTACTGAGTTACTGAGTTGCTGAGTTGCTGAGTTATTGAGTTATTGAGTTATTGAGTTATTGAGTTTATATATGAATTTAAATAAATAAATTATGGGAGGAGTAGTTAAGTTTGAAGAATTGAATATTTGGCAGGAAGCCCGAAGGATTGTGAAGGAAATATACCAGAACACTGCATCCATTAAAGATATGGGTTTTAATGAGCAGATACAAAGGGCAGCTATTTCGATAATGAATAATATCGCAGAAGGGTTTGAATCCGGGAGCAATCCGATGTTCAAACGCTTTCTCTGTATATCTAAAGGAAGCTGTGGAGAAGTTAAAAGTATGCTTTATATTGCTAAAGATTTAAACTACATATCCGAAGAAAAAAGTGAATTACTCCTCCAGGATTGCCAGGGCCTATCTGTAGCAATTAACAAATTTATCCATTATCTGCAACAACACCCCACCCATTAACTCAGCCCCCCAACAACTCTATAACTCTATAACTCAGTAACTCAGCAACTCAGTAACTCAGCAACTCATTATGACAACCGAAGATAAACTTTTAGGAAAACAAGTCGAATATCCCCAACACTATTGTCCGGCTATTCTTGTAGCGGTCCCCCGGCGGCAAAACCGGGAAATCTATGGCATAGACCACCCGGACCATCTATTTTGTGGTTATGACAGCTGGCATGCCTACGAAGCCAGTTTTATCCTGGATAATGGTATACCGGTAGCCGGGATGTTGAAAATTACTTATCCGGCTTCCAGTCCCTCGATTGTAGAAAGTAAATCTTTAAAATTGTATTTAGGTTCCTTTCATATGGAAGCTTTAGGCAAGACACTCGGGCAGGCTGTCGACCGATTCGTTGCCACAGTAGCTGCCGATCTTAGTGCGTTGTTGTGTACCGAAGTAAAAGTCCATTTTTATGAAGATGTCCCTTCTTTTCTGCCTTTTGATTTCAATGATTACACCCTGCTGGAAAAAGAGCCCGACACCTATGCACTCCAGTTTTCCGTCTATCAGGAAAACCCCGCCTTACTGACCGAAAACATCCAGGAAGCAGGGGAATTAAAAGTATGTAGCCATCTACTGAAAAGTAACTGTAAGATCACCCGTCAACCCGATTGGGGAAGTTTGTACATTCATCTGAAAGGCCGGACACAACCGGCCTATGCCTCTCTGTTGAAATACATCGTTTCGCTGCGTAATGAAAATCATTTTCACGAAGAAATTTGTGAGATGACTTTCAAACGCCTCAGTGATCTTTTCCAACCCGAAATTCTCATGGTAAGTTGCTTATACACCCGTCGTGGCGGGATAGATATTTGTCCTTGCCGGGCCAACAAACCGGATTATCTGCCGCATTATCTGCCCCAAGCCGATATACTGACCCAGCGGAATTTCCGGCAATAACCGCCTGCTTTCTTTCTGTTAAACCCCCGTTCCTGTTTTAGCTGTCATCACCGTTTTCACTGTATTTATAAATCTATTTGCCGAGTATCTTTTCGTACGTACCGTCCTTCAACACTTCCAATCCTTTCTTCAGCATATCGTTCTCCTCATTCATAATCTGATACATCTCGTTCATATTCCAAAGATCCCGGGCTATCAATGCTTTCAGCTGCAATTTAATGGTAGGCAAAAGAGGTTTCAGTGCTTTATCGTCTCTGGGGATATCCGCTTTTTCCCCTGCTTTTACAATTTCATCGATCATGGCATCGGTCACCTGAAAATTCTTCACAAAAGAATCGAAATCAGGATATTTCTTTTTCAGCTGATCCCTGTTTTTATCGATATAATTGGCAATAAACTCACCGATTACATTTTTAGCGATCAGCCGGTTAAAGTACAAATAGCTGATCGTCGTATCGAGAGGCACGAACACGTCCGGGATAATACCTCCTCCACCGTATACAGGGCGTTGTTTTACTTTCGTAAAATATTTCAGGGAATCATTCACTACAATACTGTCAGCACTGACCATTTCTCCGCTCCGATACCGGTTATACAACTCGGCTTCATAATCTTCTTCGCCTTTCGAATAAGGTTTTTGTATACATCTCCCCGAAGGCGTATAATAGTGGGCTATCGTCAGCCGGACCATAGATCCGTCGGTCAGAGGAAACTGTCTTTGCACCAAGCCTTTCCCGAAAGACCTCCGGCCCACCAATACGCCCCTATCCCAATCCTGAACAGCTCCGGAAACAATCTCACTGGCAGAAGCCGAATTGCCGTCGATCAATACGACCACCCGTCCACCCTGCAAGAGTCCTATAGGCGTTGAATATTCTTCGCGCCGCCCGGAATTGACCCCGTCGGTATAAACGATCATCTTCCGTCCATCCAACAAGTGATCGGCGATACCGATAGCGGCTCCCATATATCCCCCTCCATTCGTCTGCAAGTCCAGTATCAAATCTTTCATCCCCTGAGCCTGCAATTTTTTGACAGCTTCCTCGAATTCATCGATCGTGGTCGCTGCAAAGCGGGATAACTTGATATATCCGGTCGTCTTATCCAGCATATAAGTAGCATCGATACTATAAATCGGAATTTTTCCCCGGATAATACGGAAATCCATATTTTCATGTCCTCTCAGCACGCCGACCTTGACAATCGTGCCTTCCTCTCCTTTCAAGCGTTTCCGGACCTCTGTATTCGATAATTTTTTCCCGGCGATATTCTCTCCGTCCACGGAAACGATCCGGTCTCCTGCCATCAATCCGGCCTTCTCGGAAGGGCCGCCAGGCACGATAGCCACAACAGCCAACGTATCCCGGAGAATAGTAAACTGAATACCTATACCGAAAAATCCACCTTCCAAAGGCTCGTTCATCTCATCCACTTCTTCCTTCGTGATATAAACCGAATGAGGATCGAGATCGGACAAAGCTTTTATAATCGCATCTTCCGTCAGCTTCTGCAAATTTACGGTATCGACATAAAAGGCATCGATATAGGCCATCAGCCGCTGATATTTTATGCTTTGTTCTCTCACCTGATTCTCCCGGTTTTGTGCTATCGTCCGGTTGAATAGTGCTCCTGTCAGCAGCAAGAGCCCTGTCAAAATAAAAAGTCTTTTCATCTTATTTAAAGTTACTTCGTTATCCAGGAATAGTTATATCTCTACTTCTTCTCAAGTTCCAATACTTCCAAATCTTTCATTTTCCCCTTTTCTATGACAAAACGGATGGCTGTCCTGACTTTATGGAAACCATACTTCCCGGCAGCCCCGGGATTGATGTGTAAACATCCCAGCGTCTTATCGAACATAACTTTCAGGATATGAGAATGGCCGCAGACAAACAGCTGCGGGCGTTCGTCGTACAATAGCGTCCGTATTCCGGCGTCATAATGTCCGGGATATCCTCCGATGTGGGTCATCACTGTTTTTACTCCTTCACAATCGAATATTAAAGTAGGGGCAAACATCGTCCTTATCTCTCCTCCATCGATATTACCGTATACAGCGCGTAAATTAAAGTTGGCGGCCAAACGATCGGTAACCGCTAAATCACCGATATCCCCGCAATGCCAAACCTCATCGCAATCTTTGAAAAAATCCAATATCTTGCTATCCAACCAGCCATGTGTATCCGATAATAATCCTATTTTCATAAGCTCTTATGCTCTTCTAATTTATAAAGCATCTTTATTTCTTCCGCCCAGTTTTCTTCATCGGGGGTTTCCAGAATCAGCGGCATACGATCGAAACGGGGATCTCTCATAATCCGGCGGAAAGTCTCTATACCCAATTCGCCTTTCCCGAGCACCTCGTGCCGATCGACATGAGAACCTTGCCCTTTTTTAGAATCGTTCAGATGCATACCTTTCAGATACTTCAATCCGATCACTTCATTGAAATGCTCAAAAGTTTCCTGAAAGCCGTTTTCACTCTTGAGGTCATATCCGGCAGCGAAAGCATGACAGGTATCGATACATACTCCAATCCGGTCTTTATCTTCAACTTTGTCGATAATATAGGCCAACTGTTCAAAAGTATATCCCAGATTAGACCCTTGTCCGGCCGTATTCTCAAGCACGGCACAGACACTCTTGGTCTTATCCAGCGTGATATTGATCGATTCGGCAATTATCGTCAGGCACTCCTCCTCACTCACTTTCTTCAACGAACTTCCCGGATGAAAATTGAGTAGTTTCAGTCCCAGTTGTTCACAACGCAACATTTCATCCAGAAAAGCACTCCTGGATTTTTCCAAAGCCTCTTTATCGGGATTTCCCAAATTGATCAGGTAACTATCATGAGGCAGAATCTGGTCGGCCGTATAACCGAATTCCTGACAACGCTGATGAAAACGTTCCACATTTTCAGCCGAATAGGGTGCTGCCACCCATTGGCGTTGATTCTTCGTAAATAAAGCGAAACTTTTCGCTCCGATCCGATGAGCATTTACAGGAGCATTCTCCACTCCACCCGATATACTGACATGTGCTCCGACATATTTCATATTCCGATGTCTTTTAATAATAATCTTCTGTTTAACTTCAGTCTCAAGAGGTATAACGCCCGATCAACACAAAAGTTCAATAATTTGCAAAGTTAATTTTTTATACTAAATATCTCATATCCCTCTCCCACAAGATCGTAATCTATCCTTAAAATCTATCCTCCGGGATTTACAAACCTACAAAAAGTTAGCCGAAATCTTACTTAACGTCTACAAAATTGGAAATAGTTTTATTAAAATAAAAGCGGGCATCTTCAACAATGCCCGCTTTCACATCTTCCGTCTTTCGGTTATTTAATCAACTCTACGCTTCTCTTCACAAATTTATTCAGTGCTTCTCCTTTCAACAGACCGTTAGCGAGTAAGGCAAGGTCGATCAACTGGCCGACCACCTGATTACCTTTACCATATTCCTGCAACAGCTCTTGTTTTTGTTTTCTCAAGCCATTGATCTTATCGTCATATTCTTTCTTCCGGTCTTTGTCGACTTGTGGAATTTCATCTTCTTTCTTCCCTTTGTTCAGTTCGTCGATCTCTGTTTTCTTCCCTTCATTTTCTTTAATTTCGAAATCGATCGGTTCGAGTTTAGCCGCCATTTCTTTCTGTTCATCAGCCAGGATATTCTTTACCAGCTTATGATCGGTATTCACCACCAACGTAAACTGGTCGTCCATAGCTCCATAGAATCCCATCCCCGGATTCATGGCAGCCATCTCTTTCATCCGCCGCATAAACTCAGAACGGGTGATTAAAACAGGATCGGCCGTTTCGCCCAACGCTTCGAAATTGACCACATACATGCCTCCTTCTTTGGGGAGTTGTGCATTGAAAACATCCTTCATCTCCTCCTGTTCAGCTTCGCTCCAATCGGTTTCCTTCGTTTCATTTTTAGGAATCAGTTTATCGATCACATCCGAGTCGACACGTAAAAATTTATGATCGGCATTTTTCTGCTCGATATGATTGATAAAATGCGTGTCCAACTGCCCATCCATCACCAAAACGTCATAGCCTTTATCCTTCGCAGCCTGGATGTAAGTATATTGTTCCTGTACGTCGGTAGCGTACAAATAAACGATATGATTGTCCTTATCCGTTTGGTTGACTTTCACCAGATTTTCATACTCTTCCAGGGTAAAATATTTTCCATCGGTATCTTTGAGCAGCACGATAGGATTGGCCCGTTCGGCAAATTTCTCATCTGTCAGCATGCCGTATTGGATAAATACCTTCAGGTCATCCCATTTTTTCTCGTACTCTTCCCGGTTGTTTTTGAAGATATCGGTCAGGCTGTCGGCCACTTTCTTCGTAATGTGGTTGGAAATCTTCTTCACATTCCGGTCACTTTGCAAATAGGAACGGGATACATTCAACGGAATATCCGGCGAATCGATCACCCCATGCAATAAAGTCAGGTATTCGGGTACGATCCCTTCGACAGAATCGGAAACATATACCTGATTGCTGTATAATTGAATTTTATTTTTTTGTATTTCAAACTTATTATCGATTTTCGGGAAATAAAGAATACCGGTCAGATTAAACGGATAATCTACATTCAAATGGATATGGAACAAAGGATCTTGTGCCATAGGATACAATTCCCGGTAGAATTTCTGGTAATCTTCTTCCTTCAGTTCGGATGGTTTACGTGTCCACAGCGGATTGGTGTCATTGATGATATTATCTTCTTCGGTATCGACATATTTTCCATCTTTCCATTCTTTCTTCTTTCCGAAAACAATCTCTATCGGGAGGAATTTACAATACTTCGTCAATAAATCCTGTAGCTTATTCTCTTCCAGGAAATCCTTTTCCTCGGCATTGATATACATAATGATATCCGTTCCCCGTTCGGCTTTTTCGGTATTTTCCAGGGTGTATTCGGTATCTCCTTCACCGGTCCATTTTACAGCCTGCGCTCCTTCTTTGTACGATTTGGTCACGATTTCCACCTTATCGCTCACCATAAAGGCAGAGTAAAATCCCAATCCGAAATGACCGATGATCGTAGCGGCATCATCTTTATGTTTTTCCAAAAATTCTTCTGCTCCCGAAAAAGCAATCTGGTTGATGTATTTTTCCACCTCTTCCTGGGTCATACCGATACCGTTATCGGATACCGTCAAAGTACCTGCCTCTTTGTCAGCTTTCACCCGCACCCGCAAATTAGAAGCCTCCCCTTTAAATTCTCCCGAAGACGCCAATACTTTCAATTTCTGTGTAGCATCTACTGCATTCGACACTATCTCACGAAGAAAAATTTCATGATCCGAATAGAGAAACTTCTTAATAATCGGAAATAAATTCTGTGTTGATACTCCTATTTTTCCAGTTGCCATAGTATATCTGTTTTTAAGTTTTTAATTTCAAGTTTACGCAGGTAAATACACAATTGTTATGCCAAAAACACCAACGTGACAAAAAGACAGCCCAAGTTTTAAATCCATGACTACTCCGTAAGAATAAAACAAAGTACCTACCAAAACAATTTTTATATATATAAAGGAAGGCAGTTATATACATATTTACACTCATAAACGTAGAATTATTCTGTCGTTATTTATTCGTCTTCGGTGATCGGAATTGGCGACCCGGTCGCTTCTGTCGGTCGTCTGGCTTTTTCTATCACTGACCGGCGGAACTCCTCACTCCGTTCGTCAGACACCACCGGTCGGGCGTTCAGAAAAAGTAAGACGACACTCGCCAGAGCTCCAATGGTCGCCAATCCCGATCACCTCCGACTTACGTTATCACTGAATTGCAGATTGGTCTTGATTTAAGAAAGATTATTCGCACTGGAAATAATCCGGACGGTCCGTCTTCCTGCTGCTGCAAATTTCCGCTTGTATTTTCTTTGCCGGTTAGCTCTAGCGTTAGATGAAGGGTTTTATGGCGGAAGACCATTGGAGCAGGAACGAGTGTCCGGTTAGGTTTTCCGAACGGCCGACCGGTGGTGTCTGACGAACGGAGTGAGGAGTTCCGCCGGTCAGTGAAGGAAAGCCTTACCGGACTGTTCCAGGCGAACCGGTCTGACGGGATAAAACCCGGAATCGGAATAGAAAGAAAAAAATTAAACCTACGTTTATTGGTGTAAATATGTATATAACTGCCATAAATTATTACGTGAATGGTCGTTTACTCAGAAAAATGACAAAACAGGTCATCTGGGAATACCGGTCTATTTATGGAACGATACGACAATATTATTTTTAAAAAATACACAAGGTTGGGGAGCCACCAATAGCCTGAACAAGGGAATAAAGAAATCACTGGAAGGGGCCGATATACTCAATGTTTACTCGATTCCTGACAACCAAAAAATACATTCTTTCTTCTCTTGCGAAGATATTTTCGGATATTGGCTTCATAATCAATTGTATGTTTTTCAGGATTCCCTGTGTTTTTATCACGAGAAGAACGGGTATGTCTATGATGTTTTCCAGGATCGGGTTACACCCCGGTATAAAATCGATAAAGGAAATTACAGCGCCGAAACCCCAAAGGAAGAATTTATGCATCTCAAAAAATATCGTGGAATAGCTATGCATTTTCTGAATGAAACCGATAAATATGTAATCGGAGTTTACAATTTTGGCAATCGGTATTATTATTTTGGGTACGATAAAAAAAGCCATGTGACCAAAAACTTCAAATTAGTAGATGATGACCTGTTGAAAACAGGAATAACAAAATCTACCTCTTTCCCCTCCAAGTATTTTAGTCCATGGCACAATAAAATGCAATTTCCTACTGATTATCTATACTTTTTTTTCACCCCGGCAAGATATGCAAAATTAATCGAACACATCCGATCCCGGTTATCGGAAAAAGAATGGGAAGCATATAAAGAAGAACATGCCGATCTGATGAAAATATACGACGGACTGGATGAGAATAGCAATACAATTATTTTGGGACTAAAATTCAAATGATCCGGGAACCGAAGCATTTCTCTCCGGCATGACAAAGGAATTCTCTTCATAAACCGGAAATGATTTTCAATCCAGCAGGTGCTTTCGGATCGATAGCTAAGAGATGAGAAATTTCCAGTGAATTATCTCATCTCTCAGCTTTATTTATCCCAGCATCGGTTTAACGATGCCGAACAACAGGCAGGCAATAATAAAAGTAACCAGAATATTAAAAGTCTGTGCAGTAAGAAAAGACCACATGACATTGCGGTTTTCACGGGAGACAATATCTTTTATCTGGGTTTCCAGTCCTACACAGACAAATGCCAAACTGAAAAAAACAGTACTGAACATTTTAGCGATTCCCGGTTCGATGAGTTTCCCTTTTTCATTTACCAGGAAAAGGTCATTTGCCTGAAAGATACTGAATACGAGTGAAGCTGCAACAAAACCGATAATAAACTTCGGGAATTTTTCCCAGACAATCCCCAGAGAAGGAGAATTACTACCTTTCTCTCCCCGGGTAGAAAGGTATAAGGCTATAAAAAAAGCTACAAAACCGATTAAAACATTCTGGGCTCCTTTGATAATAACAGCATGCTGGTTCGATAATTCGCTGACGATAGCACTGGAAGCGGCAACACCACTTGTCGTATCGATGGTTCCGCCGATCCAGGCACCGGCCACTTCCTGTATTACCTGAGGGTCGTCGAATAGGACAGGAAGGAGCAGATGGGCCAGCCAGGGCATCATATAGATCATAGGAACGACAATGATTAATACCAAAGAAACAATATAAGATAATTTTTTGTCATCGCCTCCTGCAACACGTGCAGCTGTAATACAAGCAGAAACTCCGCAAATAGAGACCCCACTGGACAGGATCATGGCAGAACGCTGGTCAACTCCCAACCGCCGGGAGATAAAATAGGCGAAAAACCATACGATACTCACAACCAAGACAGCCTGTACAAGACCTACTGCACCGGATTTCATGACATCACTGAAAAGAATAGTCGCTCCTAAACAAACCACCCCGATTTTAATGAAAAACTCACTTTGAATAGCAGGTTTCATCCAGGCAGGTACGCGAAAAACATTGCGAATAATCAAACCGAAGATAACAGAGAAAAAGACAGATTCGAATCCATAATAGCTTACTTGAGGCAGGGCTGCCGTAATCTGTGCCAATAAAGAGACAGAAAATACAGCGATCAGGGAAAGGAATAAACCTTTTAAGGGTCTGCCGAGTAAAAGCCAGCCGATATAAAGTATGACTAATACAATAACGAAAAGAAATATTGCATTTCCCCAGGATTCCATATCGGCCAGATGTTTGGGAATACGGGGAAGATAATTGGGAGTAATGATGGCAAAAGCCAGTAAAAGAATACTGACAGCCACAACCACCCAATCTTCTGTCTTAAATTGTTCAAACCATTTTTTCATATATATTTTAATTAAATTTTAAAATTTTGGAATGCGAAGAAAGTTATTTTTTGCGATAATACTTTACGTCTAAATGCTTAATTTTAAGAAAAGTCTTATAGAAGGAATAAGGTCAGACAAAGATGTCCATCTTTGGGGACGAACAAGTAGCTAAATAGTTGTATCATAAATTGGGAGAATGTTACTTAATAGATACCTCCGTTCCGGATCATTTCGGTAAAAGCGGTATCGATAAAAGGTAATTTAAATTCTTCCCGATTCAGAAAAATCCGTTCATCTTCGACATCTATTTCTATCTGGTCACCGCTCCGGTATTTCTCCACTAAGGCAGGTGCAACAATAATCCATAATCCATTATTGGCAGCCATTCTAAAAAAACGGCGATCCACCGATTTCACGATAATCGCTTTGATACCGGCCTCCCTTAAACCGACAACTGCATGTTGTAATAACTTTCCACAGCCGAAATTTTCTCCTCCGAGCATCAAGTCGTCCACCTGGACGTTTTTTGCAAAAGAGGCATCCAAACCTGCCAACAAATAAGGTTGTATCGCTTTAAAATTATCCGGTGCAATCCGGTAAGTACATGCTTCATCGAACAATTGTTCACAGGCAATGCTGTTCAAATCCCCATAATTCCAAACCCGATTATGATAACGACGCTCGAACTCATTCACAGTTACCCACACTTTAGGCATTTCCCAATAAGGATATTTTGCATCGGTCCGTTCAACTTCTACTGTCAAAACTCCGGTCAAAGCAGTCATCGCCACAGTCGCCGGGGACGCTACGTATTTCTCTACACCGATAGCCGACAGCCTTCGCATCGAATTGCTGTTTACTGTAGTAATAAAACGACGGGTATCCGCCATTATCATATGGCTGCTACCCAAGCAAGGACCACAACTGGACCCTAATATAGAGGCTCCTGACTTCACTAACCGATCGATAATCCCCTCCTGAATGGCCTGCAAATAAATCTCCCGGGAAGCCGGGACGATAGAAAGCTGGAACCCCGAAGCAATCTTTTTTCCATCCAAAATCCGGGCAACCACTCTTAAATCTTCCAACCGCCCACTGGCACAAGCTCCGATCAATCCCTGCTGAATTTCCAGCCTACCCCATTCTCCAGGTGCTTTTATCTCGTTTATTTCTCCGACTTCCATCACCAACGGGATCACCTGCGCCAAATCGACCTCGAATTCCTTGTAATACATAGCATCCCGATCCGCCCAAACACCCTGTACGGCATAATCACCGAAATAATCCGCCAACTTATCGTCGGGCGGGAAAGCTGCGCTCTTCAACCCCATCTCAGCAGTAACATTAGCCAGGGTCATCCGGTCGGCGATAGACAAGGCAGGCACCCCCTCTCCATGAAACTCCAACGATTTATAGGCGACATTTTCTTCCCGGAGCATCCCCATTATCCACAAAGCCAAATCCTTGGCATATACTCCCTCCGGCAAACGATTTTTCAAACTAATCTTAATCGTTTCAGGTACCCTGAACCACATTTCGCCTTCTTTCCAAAGTACCGCCGTTTCCGTCTTATTCAACCCCACAGCCATACAATTGAAAGCGCCTGCCGTACAGGTATGGCTGTCGTTTCCTACAATCAATCCTCCCGGTTTCAGCTGCCCGGCCAATATTTCATGACAGATCCCTTTGTCACAATCGAAGAAATGCTCTACTTTCTGTTCGTCCATAAAACGATGGATCGAATTATAATCCCGGATCAACTCATCGGTTGTCCCGGTCATTTTACGATCCAGTACAACCAGCAACTTTCCGGCATCTTTCAGCTTTTCCCCACCCATTTCTTCAAAAATTTTCCGGATACGGGCAGAATTATCATGACTCATCACGATATCCGGCCGCCGTATAACTATACTTCCGGCAGGCGCATTAAGTATTTTTTCGACAAAGGTTCTCATAGCTTATTCAATTCAGTTTATAAAACTAGCCATTAAACTTTATAAACTAAAATTCATTGTCCTGATAAATTTATTCTTTTATCATTTTATCTGTAAAAAGGATACCGTTCAAATGATCGATTTCATGCTGAAAGATCACAGCCGTAAATCCCCGGATAGTATCGCATACCGGTTCCCACGTATTCCGATACTCCACCTTCACCTCGAATTTAAAAGTTGAATCCGTTTTTTCACGACTCAACATCCGTTTAATCGAGGTCAGTTCAGGGATATAACGAACCACGATTTCATTCGAACGCCATACCTCGCCAACGACATCCGGAACAGACAGACACCCCTCTTTTCCCAAAGACTGCTCTTCAGAAGCCGACACAATACCCGGGTTGATGTAAAACTCAAAAGGAGCTCCCGGTTTATCGTACCGCTGTACAGCGATCAATCGCCGGCTTATTCCCACCTGGGGAGCAGCAATACCGACACCCGGGTCCGCCGAATCGTTTACTGTCGCCAGCATCCGTTGCTTCAATACCTGAAAAAGTTCCGTCCGGATCTCCCCGGGAGTCAATTCTATGGCCTGCTGACGTAAAAATAAAGAATCTTCCCGGTTATCGGTCTTCCATACCCGCATTATCCCCCCGCCTTCCTTTATCACCTTCACCTCCTGAGGGGTAAAGCTCGTACTGCATCCCACCCAAACAAACAACCCGACGATTCCTAACCAATATTTCAGCATGTTAGCGATTATTTCAGTTTATATCCAATTCTACCGTATAAGTTTGACCCGGTTTGAAATCTGCATTGTAAACCAACAGAAAATTCTCATCTACAGCAGCTTTCCAATCCTGACCGGCAGACAGACGCGGATTATTCAGACGCTGAGGAAAGAAATAACTGAATGGCAGATCGAGTACATGTTCTTGTTTGAACCGGTCTCCTTTCATTCTCTCCAAACTGAAATTTTCCTTGGTTTGTATCGTCACAGTACACTTGTTCCCCTGTACAGAAGTATTCACTGTATAATCGTTCTCTTCGGCTATTTCCTGTAACCGCACATTCCATTTAGGATCTCCGTAATAAGCCAAAACATCCCGGTCATGCACAAAACCGATCTGATCATGTGTAGGTTCTACTCCGATCGTCTCCTGAATTAAACGGGGAGCTTCCTGGAATTCCTCTTCCGTATAAGGATAGGCCAAAGTAACTAATTTAGGATCCCATTCATTCAGTTGATACATTAAATCCTGCTGATTCATATATATAGCCTCTGCCAGGGAATAACGTCCCGGATTGGTCAGCCAATACTTCAATCCTCCCCAACCGTTACGACCATGCCAGGTAGTCACGACATATCCGATCATCGTCGCCGCATTACCACTGTTCATCCAAGCGATCGCCATACTCTCTTTGGTATTATTGACATTACCGATCAGGCAATTCCCAACGGCAAAATATACTTTTCTTTTTCCGCTTTCCTTCATATTTTGCGGATCATTCGGAAAATCCATATACAACTGTCCGTCTTTCGCTTTGATATTTCCCAAAGAAAAAGGCATCTCCAGATTTCGCTCGGTAGCATGTGCAGCTGTCACGACCAAATCAGGATTATAAGTAGCATATAAATTATAGAAAGTCTGCATTTCATCCACCGGATTTACCCTCGGCATCATTACCGTATCGAACCCGCCTTTCCGGTTACGACTTAACATCTTCGTCGGTACCTGAGGTAACTGATAGGTCACTACCGTATCCTGTGCAGATTTTTTTTCTCCCCACATTCCCTGCGTATGATCGTCCACCCAACCATACCGATCGAACCATTTGGCCGAATGTAACTCCCAAATCGAAGCGACAGCATCCTTGATAATCAAAGGTTCCGTTGAATTATTTACCATTTTCATCGCCCCGGCAGCATCATATCCGGTGATAATTCCCCATAAAAAATCAGCGTAGATATCGTTATCTACTTTCCGGCTCAACCGATGCATTTCCATTACATAATCCCTCCCCAGAGTCTCCGGTTTTTCTACAATAGCCACATATCTGGGATGTATCTGTTGTAATTGGGGCAATAATTCCGCCGGATCTTCCCGATAGGACAACAAAGCCGCCCGATGCTTATTCTGTAAGGCCTCCGCCACTTTCATCCAAGCCGTATCCTCAGCAACACCCTTACCGGCAATAACTACATATTCATTCTCTTTCGGAGCACACTGCCACATCAGCACACTCAACAAACACCCAAAAAAATAAGTTCTCACTTTCATATTAATACTTTATTTGCACGAATAGTTTTATTTTTTCAAATATACAACATTATTAGAATATCCACGAAAAAATAAACCAATTTCCTACTTCCCCCTTTTTAACTATACTCCTCCCCATAACCTCTGCCCCCCCTTATAACTCTTCCAACTCTTATAACTCTTATAACTCTTATAACTCTTTTAACTCTTCCAACTCTTATAAAAAAGGGCTACAGGAGATCTCCCATAACCCTTTTATTTTATAAGATTACCTAAAAACGTTACTCCCGATACATCTTATCCAATTGTTCTTTGATATTTTCGTTGACGATATAATCGTCAAAATCCATTCGTTTGTCGATAATCCCATTCGGAGTCAGTTCGATCACCCGATTACAAACCGTTTGGATAAACTCATGGTCATGCGAATTCATCAAAACCACTCCCTTGAAGGATACCAAAGTATTGTTAAAAGCCTGTATCGATTCCAAATCGAGATGATTAGCCGGAGAATCGAGCAGCAGTACATTCGCATTATTCAACATCATCCGGGCGATCATACAACGCATTTTCTCTCCTCCCGACAACACTTTCACATTCTTGTATATGTCTTCCCCGGAAAACAGCATCTTCCCCAGGAAACCACGCAGGAAAGTCTCGCTCGTATCGGCAGAATATTGCCCTAACCAATCGATCAGACGCATTTCGGTATCGAAAAATGCCGAATTATCCAAAGGCAGATAAGCGGTCGTTATAGTCACACCCCACGTATAGTCACCGCTATCCGGTTTTTCATTACCGGCAATAATTTCCAACAAAGCGGTCATGGCACGCGGATCCCGGGACAGGAAAACGATCTTATCGTCTTTCTCTACCGCAAACTCAACCTCTTTGAACAGGCATTTTCCATCTATACTCTTGCTCAGATTCCGGACTTCCAGAATCTTGTTGCCCACTTCCCGTTCCGGAGTAAAAATAATACCGGGATATTTCCGTGTAGAAGGCATAATCTCTTCGATATTGAGCTTTTCCAGCATCTTTTTACGACTCGTAGTTTGTTTGGACTTGGCCACGTTCGCACTAAACCGGGAAATAAATTCCTGCAATTCTTTCCGCTTTTCTTCAGCCTTTTTATTCTTAGCCTGAGCCTGACGTAAAGCCAACTGACTGGACTCATACCAGAAACTATAGTTCCCGGCAAAAAGAGTAATCTTACCGTAATCGATATCTACCGAATGGGTACATACAGAATCCAAAAAGTGACGGTCGTGTGAAACCACCAACACCGTATTTTCATAATTCGCCAGATAATTTTCCAGCCACATGACAGTCTCGAGGTCCAGATCATTGGTCGGTTCGTCCAAAAGCAGGTTATCCGGTTTTCCGAACAAGGCTTGTGCCAGCAATACCCTCACTTTTTGCTTACCACTTAAATCCTTCATTAAAGAATAATGCAAATCTTCGGATATTCCCAATCCACTTAACAGATTGGCTGCATCGCTCTCGGCATTCCAACCGTCCATTCCTGCAAATTGTTCTTCCAACTCAGCAGCCCGGATACCGTCTTCATCCGAAAAATCTTCCTTCAGATAGATCGCATTTTTTTCCTGCATCACCTCCCACAGCTTCATATGTCCCTGTAACACGGTGTCCAATACCGTACACTCATCGTAAGCAAAGTGATCCTGTTTCAAGACAGACAAACGCTCTCCCGGTCCGAACATCACAGTCCCCCGGGTCGGCTCTAAATCTCCGCTCAAAATTCTCAAAAAAGTCGATTTCCCGGCTCCGTTCGCCCCGATCACACCGTAACAATTCCCCGGCGTAAACTTCAAATTAACGTCCTGAAACAACGTCCGCTTTCCAAACTGAATCTCTAAATCTGAAACTGTAATCATGTTTATATCTTATTTTTACTGATAATCAATGTTTTCCCCATCCCCACAAAACGTCCGTAAAGATAGATTTTTATTTCTTTGTTTACAAACGGAACCAGAGTTTAATCAGACCTCCCCGATTAAATTCAAACGCTCCAACACTTCATTTTTATGGGATTTACTGATCGGTATCCGGCAATTGCCGATAAACAACATATTACCGATAAACGAATCCACGCTATTTATATTGACGATATAAGAACGATGTACCCGAACAAAATCCTGAACCGGTAAATAGGAAGTAATCTCCGTGAGATTGAATGACAATAACAATTCCCGGGCATTATCCATAAACAGCTTGCAATAGCTTCCCTCCGCCTTGATCCAACGGATGAATTTAAAATCGATACGCCGGAAATAAGCCCCTTCTTTTACAAAAAAAAAATCAGCTTTTCTCCCTCTCCAAACAGACTGTCCGGAATGTCTCCAATGAAAAGGTTGTGCAAAAGTAATCTCACAATCCATTTTCCGTATCAACCGATACACTTCCTCTTCCGTATCACATTCCAGACAGACTACATTACTCTCCGGACATTGCATGATTGTGATCACCAATACATGCCCTTCTGTTTTAATCATAAAATATTTTTCCATCCACATATAATATTAATAACATACAGAAGGAAAAATAAATTCAAACCATAAGATACAAAAATAAATTTCACAAACACAAAACATATGTTTGCCAATGCGATAAAATAGTTTATCATTCCGAACGGTAAAAATCACATTCTGCCGTAGCATCTCCAACCAACAAATAAGCATAAATCGTATGTTTTACCAAATCGTTTTCGGGATTATTCATATACAATTTTTGAATACCGTAATTGAATATTTCGCCGGCACGTTTCAGTTTTTTCAGAGCGATTCCTTCCCAAAGCCATTTATCGAATTCATGATTGACAACGGTATAAGAAGGTACGGCAGCTCCCAGGAAAGAGACAGCTTTGCCTTGCCGGATCCATTCACAACCAAAACAATGCTCTTTTTCCAGGGCATTATTCGAACATGCGATACTTAATACCTGAGGTATTTTATCTACATTCTTCAATTGCACCAGATCGTCAGAAGTCAACCCATTCCCTGCCTGCCAGCCCGTCGGAAGCCCGTGTCCCCGATAATTGATAAATCCGACTCCCTGATTGATCGTTTCGATAATTTCTTCTTTTGTCGCCTGACCGTCATAACGCTTATAAACCTGGAAATCGGAAGCGATAATACCGGCTACTTCTTCTGTACATTCGTTATAATCTTCCCGGTTATAGGAAGTCAGCAGTACAGATTTTCCCCACTCCTTACGCGTTTGAGCATAACGAATAAAATAATCACACATGTTCTTCATTTCTTCCGGCTCCGATGCAGGAAAACGGGATACGACGACATCGGGCGACAAATCGCCCTTTAAGTCGGCATAGAAATGATCGGACGAAATTCTGGCCCCCAAAAAGTATTCCCAATGTGTCGGTATATCCGTAATATTTCCACCTAACAGAATATAGCGGGGAGAAATACGCCAATTTTCAGCAGCATAACACAAAAACTCCCGGATCTGCTCATCCATCCCCGATTGTCCGCCGAATTCCGATATGATCTGCCCGGTATCGGCCAAAGCTACTTTGAAATCCCGGCTTTTAAATTCGAGGAAATCATCGAACGCCGGTCTCAAGTCCGGTTTAGTCACGATCAGCAATTCGGCACAATTAGCGGGATTCTTTAACGTTCGTATATCTTCCCTAC